>NZ_JASGSR010000057.1:0-51372 GCF_040446015.1 Bradyrhizobium sp. INPA03-11B | reverse complement strand
GTTCAGGCCGTGCGGGAGCCGGGGGCGGCGCCGGATGCGGTGCAGCTGCCGGGGGTGGCGTCGGCTTTGCGGGAGCAGCTGCGGGCGGCTCGGGCCGAGCAGGTGCAGCAGGTGGGGTCGGCTTCGCGGGTGCTGCAGCCGGCGGCGGGGCCGGATGCGCAGGCGGTGCGGCTGCCGGAGGCGGTGCTTGCGGATGCGGCGCGGCAGCCGGCGGTGCAGGATGTGCGGGTGCGCCCGGTGCCGGCTTTGGCTTCGGCTTTCCGTCAGGTCCGAGCTCTTCCTTTTGCTGCGCCTGTGCGACGACCAGCGGCGAAGTTTGGGCGTGCGACGCTGAGGTGGCGAATTGCATCACCGTCAGCGCAGTCGTGGCAAGCAGCACGAGACGAAGCTTTGTCATGATCTTGGAGTCCCCGGCAGAAAGTCTGGGCAGGAAGGAAAGAAAGTCAGAACCGAACAATTCGGCAGGACGATGAATTGCCAGCCGTTAGGCCGGATTGTGGCGAGCGCCGAATCATCGGCGAAGTTTATTTCGACATTATAACGAGTTGCATGTGCCTTTGTTCACTGGACATTCAGAAGAAACGCTTCGACACAGTCGCAATCGATGTGGAACTGAGGCGCGAGGGTGATTCACCGCGCTGCGGGTCGATCTGTCGCAGGCGGCGGCCCCGATGGTCCAGGTGGTCCGCGCACAGGTGATTCGTCGGGCGTCTTGCCGGGCAACTCGTCCGGTCGCGGTGGCTCGCCGGGGTCGCGCGTCGGCGGAGGAATCTCCGGCTGCGGATTGCCGGGCGGAATTCCCGGCGGCGGCTCGCTCGGCGTGCCAGGAGTTGCCGGCGGAATGTCCGGAGGCTCGATCGGCATCACATCGATACCAGTCGGCTGATGCCGATGCCAAATCTGTCGCTATCAGGTCGCGTCACGCGCATCGATCGCTCCATCGCAGTTCGAAGCGACAACGAATCGCGCGCGATGCCGTTCCTGTGCGACTCATCAGGGCGCGTGGCAGACCGCCTCGATGTTGTGGCCGTCGGGATCGAGCACGAACGCGCCGTAATAGTTCGGATGATAATGCGCGCGAATGCCCGGCGCGCCGTTGTCGCGGCCGCCGGCCGCGATCGCAGCCTTGTAGAAGGCGTCGACCGTGGCACGGTCCTTGGCCGTGATGGCGATGTGCACCGGCTTGTTCATCGCGCCTTCGCCGCCGATCCAGAAATCCGGCTTGCCGTTGGCGCCGAAGCCCGCCGCCGGCGCATGCCCGGTTACTTCCGCAGGCACTTCCATGATCAGGCCGTAGTCAAGCGGCGCCAGCGCCGCCTGGTAGAACGCCTTCGCGCGTTCGTAATCAGAGACCGAAAAGCCGATATGGTCGATCATCGCGAGCCTCCCTAGTTGTGCCGCATTGGTATCTGCGTTCTCGTTTCACCTTCCCTTAAAGGGGAGTGAAGGTGTAGCCCGGATGAAGCGAAGCGCAATCCGGGGCTGCTCTAACCGCGGATGGTCCGGTCCCGGATTTCGCTGCGCTTCATCCGGGCTACGACCAGTCTTCCGGCGCGACCGAGCTCGGCCGCGCGCGCAGCTCAACTCCGCACCAGCAGCGTGTTGCTTCGCGTCCGGCCCTGATCGACGTAACCACGCGTGTGCATGTCCGCGATGCAGTCGTCGGTCCATTCGTCCTTCGACAGATGTTCGATCACGACCGCGCGCGGCCAGAGTTGCTCCGGCGCGTCGCGGAAGAAGGCGATCAGCACGCGATCCTCAAAACCTTCGACGTCGATCTTCAGCGCATCGACCTTGTCAGCGCCGGCTTCCTCGAGGATCCGTTGCAGCCGCAGCGACGGCACCTTGAATGCCTTGCCCGTGGGCGTGCCAGTAACGATGTGGCTGGCGCCGAGATTGTCGCCGTCGGTCTCGATCATCAGCTCGCCGTCGGTGGGGCCTGCCGCTGCCGCAACCAGGCGCACCTGCGGAAAGCCGGAGGCCTGCGTGTTGAATTTGAGCCGCGCATGCGTCATCGGATGCGGCTCGATCGCGATCACCTTGCCATCGGGGCCAACATCGCGCGCCAGCGCCAGCGCATAGGTGCCGACATTGGCGCCGAGATCGACGAAGGTGCCGCCAGCGCCGACATGGCTGCGCAGGAACGCGAGCTCTTCGAGGTTATAGTCGGGATTGAACAGCGCGCCGCGCTCGGTCGCGCTGTGCTGGTGATAGAAGCGGAACGATGCACCCTGGTAGGTCACATCAAGCGGTCCCGAACCGAACAGATTGACCAGCCGCGACAGCCACGGCCGGAACGCGCCGCGTTTCAATCCGGTGCCATGCGCAAGCCGAATGATGGCGGCCTGTGCCGCATTGGGCGCCAGGGCGCCGAACGGCGCCGGCGAAATGTCGTTGCTGGGGATCACGCACTGCCCTCGTCAAAAGCGGCGCATGCATAGCCGGTTTTGACCGGAGCGCCAACGCCCGTTACGCGGCCTTGTCCGATGCCTGCCGCTGGCCCAGGAAGCGGCCGAGCAGCTTTCGCTTGCCCCTGCGCGGGATCAGGTCGACGTCGCTGACCAGCTTGGCGCCGCCTTTGCGGCGCTCCAGCACGATCTTGCGGCTATGGAACGCTTCGAGCTCGACGCGATGGGCGACGCTGACGATGGTCGCCTTCGGCAATTCCGTCGTCACGGTCTCCATCATCTTGTCCTGGCTCTTCTCGTCGAGCGCCGAGGTCGCCTCGTCGAGCACGACGATGTCGGGGCTGTGCAGCAGCAGGCGGGCAAAGGCGAGCCGCTGCTTCTCGCCGCCGGACAGGGTCTGGTCCCACGGCGCATCCTCCTCGATCTTGTCCTTGAGATGGTCGAGGCCGACCTTGTGCAGGGCATCGCCGATCTCCTCGACGCTCCAATCCTCAGCCGCGCCGGGATAGGCCACCGCGCGCCGCAGCGTGCCCGAGGGCACATAGGGCTTTTGTGGCAGCATGAACAGGCGGCGGTCCGCATGCAGGCCGACACTGCCGCCGCCCCACGGCCACAGGCCGGCGATGGCGCGGACCAGCGTGCTCTTGCCGGTGCCGGATTCGCCGGCGACCAATAGCCGTTCTCCAGGCTCGACGACGACCTCGGTCTCGGCGACCACGGCGGTGCCGTCATCGAGTGTGACCGATAGGTCGTTGAGGCTCAGCATCGCCTCCCCCTCAGTCTCGGCGCGTTCGATGCGTCCGAAGCCGTCGCCGGTCTCGGCGCGTTCGAGTCCGTCGAGCGACATCATCAGCGATGCGATGCGGCGCGCGCATGCGTTCCAGTCGGCAAGCCGTGGATAATTGTCGACCAGCCAGCCGAACGCGGTCTGCACGATGGTGAAGGCGGAGGCCGCCTGCATCACCTGGCCGAGCGTCATGCTGCCGTCGAGGAATTTTGGCGCGCACAGCAGCAGGGGTACCACCGGCGCAATGAGATTCGATCCCTGCGAGACCAGCGTCGTGCGCATGTGCTGCCCGGCGAGCCGCGCCCATTGCCGCAGCACGTTCGAGAACGTCTTGTCGATGCCGTCGCGCTCCTCGGTTTCGCCACCAAGCAGCGCGATGCTTTCGCCGTTTTCGCGGACGCGGGTCAGGATGTAGCGGAATTCCGCTTCTGCCTGGTTCTTGTCCTCGGAGATCTGCACGAAGCTGCGGCCGATCGCCGTGATCGAGCCCGACGCGATCGCCGCATAGATGATCGCGGCAATGACCAGGAAGCCGGGAATGCTGATGGACGAGCCGCCGAGCGTCAGCGTCAGGGCGCCGCCGATCGTCCAGAGCACGACGATGAATGTGATGGCGGACAGCAGCGCCGAAGTCACCCCGGCGATGAAGTCGACCGGCGAGTCGGTCGCGATCCGCAGGTCTTCCGCGATGCGGTACTCCGGATTCTTGTGATCGCCGTCGACCAAATTGAGCTGGTAGTAGCGGCCGTTGGTCAGCCAGCGCGACACGACGGCGTTGGTCAGCCAGGCGCGCCAGCGTCGTTGAATCCCCATGCGGCCGAATACCTGCGCGACGCCCAGCAGGACGCTGCCGATTGCGAGGGGAAAGAAGATGGCGGTGAGATGGAAGACAGTCGCCGAATCGCGCTTCTCGATCGCATCGAAGATCGCGCGATTCCAGACATTGATGCCGTACTGCACGGCGACGTTGGCGACGATCAGCAGCAGCAGGCCGATCGTGAACAGCCACGCCAGCCGGTCGCCGCTCTCGCCCCAGTAGCCGCGCGCGGTGATCCAGAAGCGCGTCAGCAGATAGTCCTTGCGCTCCTGTTCGGCTTCTTCGGGCGACAGTTCGGGATCGGGTTCGAGGATTTCCGGCGGCGGCGGTTCGACATGGTCGCCGTCTTCGGCGACGACTTCGACGAGTTCGGACTTGTCGTCCGCTTCGTTGGGCGCGTCGCCGTCGTCCTCCGTGCGGGCGCGCGTTGCGCGCGCATTTCGAGGCGCGGCGGCGTTCGCCGAAGATGGCTTGCGCGAAGATCGGGATTCTGCCGCGGCTTTGCCCATGTCACGACAACGCGAGGCAAATCAGACGGTTCCGTTCCGGTTCCGAGGCAGTGCGAGAGAATGACCCGACGGGTAACTCAATAAAATCCTGTCGATCCCTCGCGATGAGAATGCGGAGCTGTTTCCCTATCCTCTTCTGTCATCGCCCGGCTTGACCGGCCGATCCAGTACGCCGCGGCCTCTCGATTCAAGAACGACGGCCTCTGGAATACTGGATCACCCGCTTTCGCGGGTGATGACACCGCGTGTTCATCATTTTGGATCGAGAACCATCCTCATCGTCGTCCCTGCGAAAGCAGGGACCCATAACCACAGCTGGTCATGGTTACGCGATGCTGGAACGACGGGTTCCGTTCACCACATCCGCCGCGGCGTATGGGTCCCTGCTTTCGCAGGGACGACAGCGAATGTGCGGCAGGTGCACGCGATTCACCCCGCCGGCGCCTGATCCCTTCGCAGACGGCGCGAGCGCGCGGCCTTGTGCAGCACGCGCGCCAGCTGCTCGGCCGAATAGGGTTTCTGCAGCAGCTCGAAGCCGCCGCTGCCCTGCTGCGACAGCACCTGGCTGTAGCCGGAGGCGAGCACGATCGGCAGGTCGAGCCGCTGCCGGCGGATTTCCTCCGCAAGCTCGATGCCGCTCATGCCGGGCATCACGACATCGGTGAACACAAGATCGAACCTGCCGGGGTCGACGGCCAGTTCCTCCAGCGCGTGGGTGGCGTTCTCCACCAGCACGCAGGTGCATCCGAGCTGGGTCAGCGTGTCGGCCGCGAACTTTCCGACCTCGGCATTGTCCTCGACGATGAGGACCGACGCACTGGCCGGATCGACCGGAGGCGCATCCTCCGTGAGCGGCGATTGCGCGTTGTGTCTGCCGACGACGCGCGGGAGATACAGCGTGAAGGTCGAGCCCTTGCCGACTTCGCTGGTGACGGTGACCTCGCCGCCGGATTGCTTGGCGAAGCCGAACACCTGCGACAGGCCGAGGCCGGTGCCGTGACCGACCTCCTTCGTGGTGTAGAACGGCTCGAAGATGCGGCCGAACAGCTCCTGCGGAATTCCGACGCCGGTATCGGCCACCGACACTGCGACATGACCGTGTGGGCTCGGCGGCGTACTCGCCTCGGACGGCAGTTTGTCGACGGCGCGGACCGCGATCGTGAGCCGGCCGACGCCGTCCATCGCATCGCGCGCATTCACCGCCATATTGATGATGGCGGTCTCGAACTGGCCGGCATCGGCGTTGACGAGACAGGTCTGGTCCGGCACCTGCGCCGTGATCTCGATGCGCGAGCCGATCAGGGTCGCGATCATCTCGCTCAGGGTGCGGACGTTCTGGCAGGCGTCGAACACCTCGGGCTTGAGCGTTTGCCGGCGCGCGAACGCGAGCAGCTGGTTGGTCAGCTTGGCGGCGCGGTTCACCGTGTTGGAGATCGCATCGATGTAACGCTGCCGCCGCGGCTCCGGCAGGTCCGGCCGTCGCAACATGTCGACCGACGCGCGGATCACGGTGAGCAGATTGTTGAAGTCGTGCGCGACGCCGCCGGTCAGTTGCCCGAGTGCCTCGAGCCGCTGGCCATGCCGCAATGCCTCCTCGGCTTCGATGCGCTTGCTGGCCTCCTCCTCCAGGCGCTCGGTTCGCTGATAGGCGAGCACCAGCAAGCCAAACAGCAGCGCGGTGGCCGGGATGCCGAAGATCAGGTGCTGGGCCATGGTCGTGATCCAGCGCGCCCGGATCGCCAGGGTTTCGAGGCCTGCGCTGACATAGATCGGGTATTCGGACAGCCGCTCATAGCGCATGCGCCGTTCGATGCCGTCGACGGGAGAGCGGATCGTCATGGTGCCGGCCTGCGGATTGGCGGCCATCTGTTGTCCGAGCGGCCCGCTCGGCTCGAACCTAGCCTCATGGTCGACAACCGGGTAGTGCGCCAGCACCGCGCCGTCGGTCCGGATCAGCGCCAGGAAGCTGCCGGGCTCGCGGCCGATCCGCGCATAGAAGTTCTCGAAATACTCCGGAAGCACCGAAGCCTGGATCACGCCGCCAAAGCTGCCGTCCGCGTTGCTGCGGCGCCGGCCGACGCTGAAGAACCGCGCGCCCTGATACGGCGGCCGTGGGGTCAAGACCTCGCCGATATAGGTGCCGATGTCGCGCTCGGCATGGATCCGGAAGTAGTCCCGATCCGAGAAATCGATGTCGGGAGCCGGCTCCACCAGGCTGTTGACCAGGGCATGGCCGCTGGCATCGAATATCCAGATCGATTTTACCTGGGGAAGCGCCTCGGCGACCTGGCGCAGCCGGTCGTGCAGGCTCTTCTCGCGCGCGACGATCTCGGCATCGCTCATGCCGCGGACGACCTCAGTGACCTCACCCAGGCTGCGGTCGATGGTCTCGAACACCTTGAGCGCGTGCTCATGGGTGACGTCGAGGGTCCGCTGGATCTCCTGGTCGGCGGCCTCGCTGGTCGAGATCCGGGACATCGCCGAAGCGAACAGGAACAGCGCCAGCGGAAGGGCCAACGAGGCGGCCATCATCCATTGCAGCAGTCTCAGCGAATTGCGTTGTGCGGTCGGCACGGGCGCTCCGGCTCCTCGCGGACCTTAACGCAAACCATTGTGCCGGAGGAAGCAAATCCCCGTCCCGGATGGCCGTATCGAAGCTCGTCCACCATTCGTGGTAACGAAAGTCCTTGCGGAGCGATCGGTCGGCTGCCGGTCAAATTCAGGCCCGGCGTGGAAGGGCGATACCGCCGGCGTGGCTTGCCGAGTTTCCGCCAGCCGGCCACGCCGGGAAGGCGACGCCCGGAGGGACCCGGAAGGATCACGACCTCGTTAGCTGGTGCGCGGCAGTCAAGCGGAAAATCGGCCGGGATGACGGGCGCGGAGGCTGTTTTTAGGGGTTCTAAAACCTCTCACGGGCAAATGCTTGACCCTGTGACTACCTGCTGAAAAACAGGCCGCATGACAGGCGATCCAGACACTTCCCAGGATAATCTTCAGGACATCCGGCTCGGACGTGCGGATCGCGGTTTTGTCGGAAAGATCATCAGGCTCGATGCGCTCGTGACGGGTTCATCGCTCTCTCCGCGGGAGCTGGAGCAGCGCCTGGTGGAGATGGGATTTGTCGAGGGCGCGCGCGTGGAAATCCTGCATGAAGGCACGATCCGGCGGGATCCGATCGCGGTGCGCGTCGACAACATCACGATCGCGCTGCGCCGGAGCGAAGCCATGGCCGTAATCGTCGAATGACAACTGCATCCCTGCGTCTGGCGCTGGTGGGCGCGCCGAAC
The DNA here is from genome assembly GCF_040446015.1 of Bradyrhizobium sp. INPA03-11B. Classification (NCBI taxonomy): domain Bacteria; kingdom Pseudomonadati; phylum Pseudomonadota; class Alphaproteobacteria; order Hyphomicrobiales; family Nitrobacteraceae; genus Bradyrhizobium; species Bradyrhizobium sp. INPA03-11B. The sequence goes on along the minus strand of NZ_JASGSR010000057.1, from coordinate 43,564 downwards.
ACCGGCAAGACGTCGCTGTTCAACAGCCTGACCGGCAGCCGCCAGAAGGTCGCCAATTATCCGGGCGTCACGGTCGAGCGCAAATCCGGCGGCTTCGTCACACCGGAGGGCCGCAGCGTCACCGTGCTCGATCTGCCCGGCACCTATTCGCTGCGCGGCCGCAGCCCGGACGAGGAGATCACCCGCGACATCGTGCTCGGCCGCTTCGACGGCGAGGCGGTGCCCGATCTCATGCTCTGCGTCGCGGACGCCACCAATCTGCGGCTGACCCTGCGGCTGGTGCTCGAGCTGAAGCGCGTCGGCCGGCCGATGATGCTCGTGCTCAACATGATCGACATCGCAAAGCGCCGCGGCGTGACGATCGATCTCGACCGGATGTCGCAGGAGCTCGGCCTGCCGATCGTGACCTCGGTCGCGGTCCGCAAGGGCGGCGTCGACGAACTCCTGAAGCGGACCGACGAATTCCTGGCGAAGTCGCATAAGGCGGCGGCCAGCGAGTGGACGACGCCGACGATTGCCGACCTCAAGGCGGCGCAACGCGAGGCGGACCGCATCATCGCGGCAGTAGTGACGCTGCCGACCAAGCCGGACACGCTGACCAACCGGATCGATTCGGTCGTGCTGCATCCGGTCTGGGGTCTCGTGATCCTGGCCGTGATCCTGTTCGTGATGTTCCAGGCAGTGTTCACCTGGGCGCAGCCGGCGATGGAGCTATTGTCCGACGGCTTCGCCGCGCTCGGCCAACTGATCCATGACGTGATGCCCGAAGGCTGGGGCCTGCTGCAGAGCTTCCTGCAGAACGGCCTGATCTCCGGCGTCGGCAGCGTCATCGTGTTCCTGCCGCAGATCATCATCATCTTCCTGTTCATCCTGCTGCTGGAAGATTTCGGCTACATGGCGCGCGCGGCTTTCCTGATGGACCGCATCATGGGTGGCGCGGGGCTGCATGGCCGCGCCTTCATTCCACTGCTGTCGAGCTTCGCCTGCGCCATTCCCGGCATCATGGCGACGCGGGTGATCGACAACCGTCGCGACCGCCTGACCACGATCCTGATCGCGCCGCTGATGACCTGCTCGGCGCGCATTCCGGTCTACACGCTGATCATCTCGGCCTTCGTTCCGGCGACCACGGTGTGGGGCTTCGTCAATCTGCAAGGACTCGTGATGTTCGGCCTCTATGCCGCCGGGATCACCAGCGCGCTGACGGTCTCGGCGATCGCAAAATTCTTCCTGTGGCGCGACCATGCGCCGGCGCCGTTCATGCTGGAATTGCCGGACTACAAGATGCCGCGGCTGAAGAGCATCGCGATCGGCGTGTTCACCCGCGCCAAGATGTTCCTGTATCGCGCCGGCACCACGATCCTCTCGATGATGGTGCTGATCTGGTTCCTGGCCTCGTTCCCGACCGCGCCCGCCGGCGCCGAGGGACCGGCGATCAATTACAGCTTTGCGGCGATGATCGGCCATGCACTCGAGCCGCTGCTGCGGCCGATCGGCTTCAACTGGCAGATCGCGGTGGCGTTGATCCCGGGCATGGCGGCGCGCGAGGTTGCGGTCGCGGCGCTCGGCACCGTCTATTCGATCGAGGGCGGCAAGGAGGCGGCGGATCAGATCGGCCAGGTGCTGGCGCAGAAATGGACGCTGGCGACCGCGCTGTCGCTCTTGGTCTGGTACATCTTCGCCCCGCAATGCGCCTCGACGCTGGCGGTGATCCGCCGCGAGACCGGCGGCGCGAAGTGGATGGTGGTGACGTTCCTCTACATGCTCGCGCTGGCCTATGTCGCGAGCTTGCTGACCTTCAACCTGGCGCAGGCGTTGGGCCTGCACTAGACGGAGGATTGAGTTCCGTCATACCAGCCAGGGCTCGCAACGGGTACAATGGGTCGAACGAGGAAGTAGAGTTCATTCGAGGCGCGTCACGCGCTTCCTGCGGGACCACGCTATGTCGACGTTCGGCCTGGAGCGGGTATTTTCGCCGCGAAGCATCGCGGTGGTCGGCGGCAGCCCACGCCCATCGTCGCTCGGCGCGGCGGTGCTCCGGAATATCAAGACGAGCGGCTTCGCCGGCAAGCTCGGCGTCGTTAACCGGCACTATGCCGATGTCGATGGCGCGCCGACCGTTCCCGACCTTAAGTCGCTGCCGTTCACGCCGGACCTCGTCGTCATAAGCGCACCGGCGGCTGCGGTTCCGGAGATTGTCGCGGAAGCAGGTGCGGCCGGTGTTGCCGGTGCGGCGATCCTGTCGGCCGGTCTCGGTCATGGCGCGGGCTCGCTCGCGGAGATCGTGGAGCAGACGGCGCGGCGGCACGGCATGCGCCTGATCGGGCCGAACTGCCTCGGCGTCATGGTGCCGCGCGCCAAGCTCAATGCGAGCTTCGCCTCGCATCAACCGTCCGATGGACATGTCGCCCTGATCTCGCAGTCCGGCGCGGTCGCGTCGGCGATGATCGAGTGGGCGGCGGAGCGGCGGCTCGGCTTCTCCGGCATCGCCTCGATCGGCGACCAGCTCGACGTCGACGTTGCCGACCTGCTCGATTATTTCGCGCTGGACGATCATACCAACGCGATCCTGATCTACCTCGAAGCGGTCAAGGACGCGCGCAAGTTCATGTCGGCGGCGCGCGCCGCGGCGCGTATGAAGCCGGTCGTCATCGTCAAATCGGGACGGATGGCAGAGGGGGCGAAGGCCGCCGCGACCCATACCGGCGCGCTGGCCGGCTCCGATGCGGTCTATGACGCCGCGTTCCGCCGCGCCGGCATGTTGCGCGTCTACGACCTTCGCCAGCTGTTCGATTGTGCCGAGCTGCTCGGCCGCGGCTTCGTGCCGCGCGGCAACCGGCTCGCGATCCTGACCAATGGCGGCGGCCTTGGCATCCTGGCGACCGACCGGCTGGCCGAGCTCGGCGGCGTTCCTGCGACGTTGACGCCGCAGACCATCGCGCGGCTCGACGAATTGCTGCCTCAGGGCTGGTCGTGCGCCAATCCCGTCGACATTGCGGGGGATGCCGATGCCGCCCGTTACGTGGTGGCGCTCAACGCGTTGCTCGATGATGCCAACAACGACGCCGTCCTGGTTGCGAATGTGGAAACCGCGGTGGCGCCGGCCGTGGGGATTGCCGAGGCGGTGGCGCAATGCGTGCGTGACCGCAGGACGAAACGCAGTGCGGTCGCCGCACTGGTGCTTGCAGCGTGGGTCGGCGCCGACGAGCGCACCGGCGCGATCTTCGAGGCGGCGCGGATTCCGCATTTCCCGACCGAGGATGATGCGGTCCGCGCCTTCATGTATCTGGTGCGTTATCGCGAGGCCTCCACGGCGCTCGCCGCGACCCCGCCTGGCGTCGCGTCGGTGTTCACGCCGGAGACGGCGGCGGCGCGGCACGTGGTCGTGAAAGCGTTGTCGGAGGGACGGGCATGGCTCGATCCGGCGGAGATCGTCGCCCTGTTCAAGGCCTATCGCATTCCGATCGTGACGACGCTCGTCGCCGACAGTGCCGAGGACGCGGGTGCGAAGGCGGCGCCGTTCCTCGCCGAGGGGCACGCCATCGTGGTCAGGGTATTCTCCCGCGACATCAGGCACGCCTCCGATGTCGGCGGCGTGATCCTCGACCTGCGTACCAAGGACAGCGTCATCGAGGCCGCGAGGACCGTTATCGCACGCGCACGCAGCGCGCGGCCGGATGCCACGCTGCAAGGCGTGACGATCCAGCCGATGATCGTGCGGCGCGCGGCGCGCGAACTGATCCTCGGCATCGCCGACGATCCGACCTTCGGTCCGGTGATCGTGTTCGGCCGCGGCGGTCCGGCGGTCGAGGTGATCAACGACAAGGCGTTGGCGCTGCCGCCACTCGACATGAATCTCGCCCATGAGCTGGTCGGGCGCACCCGCGTCTCGCGGCTGCTCGGCGGCTACGGCGATGTGCCGGCCGTCCCACCCGAATTGGTGCCGCTTACCCTCGTCAAGCTCGCGCAGATGGCCGCAGACATTCCCGAGGTCTCAGGGCTCGACATCAATCCGATGCTGGCGGACGAGAGCGGCGTGCTCGCGCTCGATGCGCGGGTTGCGATCCGCAAGCCCACGCGGCTGTTCGCCGGTCAGACCCGGCTCGCGGTCAGGCCCTATCCGTCGCAATGGGAGGGTGAGCTCGCGTTACGCGACGGCTCGCGCGTCACGGTACGCCCGATGCGGCCGGAGGACGAGCCGATGGTCGAGGCGTTCTTCCGGCGCGTCACCGCCGAAGATCTCAGGCTGCGCTTCTTCCACGCGATGAAGGAGTTCTCGCACGCCTTCATCGCGCGCCTCACCCAGCTCGACTATGCGCGCGCGATGGCGTTTGTGGCGCTCGATCCAACCACCGGCGAGATGATGGGCGCGGTCCGGTTGCATTCGGACTCGCTGTACGAGAACGCCGAATACGCGATCCTGCTGCAGTCCGATCTCAAGGGCAAAGGGCTTGGCTGGGCGCTGATGCAGCTCCTGATCCACTATGCGCAGTCGGAGAGGCTGAAGCGCCTGTCCGGCCAGGTGCTGACCGAGAACACCACGATGATCGGGATGTGCCGCGATCTCGGCTTCACCGTCACGATGGATCCGGAGGATCACAGCATCGTCGACGTCGTGCTCGACCTCCGCAAGCCGGGGGTCGATGCGGTCGGCTCGGATATCCTGATTCGATCAGCGGCGGCTGGCCGCTGATACCAGCGCCAGCCGCGGCTGCGTCGGATCAGATCTGGCGTTCGACCATCTTGAACTTGAGCTCGGCGATCGCCTCGGAGGGATTGAGTCCCTTCGGGCAGGCCTTGGCGCAGTTCATGATGGTGTGGCAGCGATAGAGGCGGAACGGATCCTCGAGATTGTCGAGCCGCTCGCCGGTCGCTTCATCGCGGGAATCGGTGACCCAGCGCGTCGCCTGCAGCAGCGCGGCGGGGCCGAGGAAGCGTTCGCTGTTCCACCAGTAGCTCGGGCATGAGGTCGAGCAGCAGGCGCACAGGATGCACTCGTAGAGACCGTCGAGCTTCTCGCGGTCCTCGTGGCTCTGCCTCCACTCCTTCTGCGGCGTCGGCGTCGTGGTCTTCAGCCACGGCTCGATCGAAGCGTACTGGGCGTAGAAATTGGTGAGGTCGGGGACCAGGTCCTTCACGACAGGCTGGTGCGGCAGCGGATTGACCTTCACCGCGCCGCCGGCGCCGACGTCGTGCATCGACTTGGTGCAGGCCAGCGTGTTCTGGCCGTCGATGTTCATCGCGCAGGAGCCGCAGACGCCTTCGCGGCAGGAGCGGCGGAAGGTCAGCGTCGGGTCGACGTGGTTCTTGATCCAGATCAGACCGTCGAGCACCATCGGACCGCAATCGTGGGTGTCGACATAGTAGGTGTCGACGCTCGGATTCTTGCCGTCGTCCGGGTTCCAGCGATACACCCGGAATTCGCGGGTCTCGGTGGCGCCGGCCGGCTTCGGCCAGGTCTTGCCGCCGGAAATCTTCGAATTCTTCGGAAGTGCGAATTCAACCATGCTTGCTCGCCTTCGTTCTCAGTAGACCCGCGCCTTCGGCGGGATGTACTGCACGTCATTGGTCATCGTGTAGCTGTGCACCGGACGGTACTCGATCGCGGTCTTGCCGGCCGGATCGATCCAGGTCAGCGTGTGCTTCATCCAGTCCTTGTCGTTGCGATCCGGGAAGTCCTCGCGCGCGTGCGCGCCGCGGCTCTCGGTGCGGTTCGCCGCCGAATCCATCGTCACGACCGCCTGCACGATCAGATTGTCGAATTCCAGCGTCTCGACCAGGTCGGAATTCCACACCAGCGAGCGATCCGAAACCGAGATGTCGCCGACGCCGCCATAGACCTTGTGGATCAGGTTCTGGCCTTCCTGCAGCACATCGCCGGTGCGGAACACGGCGCAATTGTTCTGCATCACATGCTGCATGCTGTCGCGCAGCTTCGCGGTCGGTGTGCCGCCGGAGGCGTGGCGGAAGTGATCGAGCCGGCCGAGCGCGAGGTCGGCCGAATCCTTCGGCAGCTCCGGCTGCTTGGCGTTCGCGGTCAGCTTGTCGGCCAGGCGCAGCGCGGCGGCGCGGCCGAACACCACGAGGTCGATCAGCGAGTTGGAGCCGAGGCGGTTGGCGCCATGCACCGAGACGCAGGCCGCTTCACCGATCGCCATCAGGCCCGGCACCACCGAATTGTCGTCGCCGTTGCGCTTGGTCAGCACCTCGGCGTGATAGTTCGTGGCAATGCCGCCCATGTTGTAATGCACGGTCGGCACGATCGGGATCGGCTCGCGGGTGACGTCGACATTGGCGAAGATCTTCGCCGATTCCGAGATGCCAGGCAGCCGTTCATGCAGCACCTTCGGATCGAGGTGATCGAGGTGCAGGAAGATGTGATCCTTCTTCTTGCCGACGCCGCGGCCTTCGCGGATCTCGATCGTCATCGCGCGCGAGACGACGTCGCGCGAGGCGAGGTCCTTGGCCGACGGCGCGTAGCGCTCCATGAAGCGCTCGCCTTCGGAGTTGACGAGATAGCCGCCTTCGCCGCGGGCGCCTTCGGTGACGAGACAGCCCGAGCCGTAGATGCCGGTCGGATGGAACTGGACGAACTCCATGTCCTGCAGCGGCAGGCCGGCGCGCAGCACCATGCCGCCGCCGTCACCGGTGCAGGTGTGCGCCGAGGTGCAGGAGGCGTAGGCGCGGCCGTAGCCGCCGGTCGCCAGGATCGTGGTCTGGGCGCGGAAGCGATGCAGCGTGCCGTCGTCGAGCTTGAGCGCGATCACGCCGCGGCAGACGCCCTGATCGTCCATGATCAGGTCGATGGCGAAGAACTCGATGAAGAACTCCGCCGAGTGGCGCAGCGACTGGCCATACATGGTGTGCAGCATGGCGTGACCGGTGCGGTCGGCGGCGGCGCAGGTGCGCTGCGCCTGGCCCTTGCCGTAGTCCATGGTCATGCCGCCGAACGGGCGCTGATAGATCTTGCCGTCTTCGGTGCGCGAGAACGGCACGCCCCAATGTTCGAGCTCGTAGACCGCGTCGGGCGCGTTGCGCACCATGTATTCGATCGCGTCCTGGTCGCCGAGCCAGTCCGACCCCTTCACGGTGTCGTACATGTGCCAGCGCCAGTCGTCCTGATGCATGTTGCCGAGCGAAGCCGAGATGCCGCCCTGCGCCGCAACCGTGTGCGAGCGGGTCGGGAACACCTTGGTGATGCAGGCGGTGCGCAGCCCCGCTTCCGAGCAGCCGACCACGGCGCGCAGGCCCGCGCCGCCGGCGCCGACCACGACGACGTCGTAGGTGTGGTCCTGGATCGGATAGGCCTTGCCGTTCGTGGCCGGGCCACTGCCGTTGGTGGCCTTGCCGTTACCTTCACCGGCCATGGGTCAAACTCCCGATGACAATTTGAGAATTGCGTAGATCGAGGCCATGGCGACCGCGACGCAGAAGAAGTTGTTGGCCATCACGCAGGCGAGCTTCGCCTTCTCGTTATGGACGTAGTCTTCGATGATGATCTGCATGCCGATCTTCATGTGCCAGGTGCTGGCGATGATGAAGAGCAGCAGGATGATGGCGATCGGGATCGAGCCGAGGATTTGCGCCGCGCCGGCCTGATTGCGGCCGATCAGCATCAGAATGACGACCAGAACGGGCACGATGAGCAGCGTCATGGCGACCGCCGTGAGGCGCTGGCGCCAGAAATCGGAGGTGCCGGTATGCGAGGAACCGAGATTGCGGACGCGCGCCAGCGGCGTGCGCATCGAGGAATGGCCGCTCATCGTCCACCTCCAACGGCGTAGGCTATGATCCAGACCAGCACGGTCAGCGAGATGCCGGCGATCAGCGCGCCCCAGGTCAGGGCCTCGCGCTCATTGGGCTTGAAGCCGTAGCCGAGGTCCCAGACGAAGTAGCGCATGCCACTGACCAGGTGATGCAGCAGCGCCCATGTGTATCCGAACAGGATCAGCTTGCCGATGATGCTGCCGGTAAAGGCCTGGACGTTGGCGTAGGCGGTGGGGCCGGAGGCGGCCGCGATCAGCCACCAGGCGAGCAGCAGGGTGCCGACATACATCGCGATTCCGGTGGCCCGATGGACGACCGACAGCGCCATCGTCAGGGTCACGCGGTAGGTTTGAATGTGGGGTGAAAGCGGTCGTTCGATCCTGGCGGTCATCGGCGGGCTTTATGATGTGAGGGACCGCGCCCGGCCCATCGGGGAACGCGGTAGAGGAGTTCTATTTACGGACTAGGATCAGCCCGCGCAACGGCCAAATAGCCTTCGGTCGAACCGAAGTTCATTACTAGCTTTGCCGAATTCTGATTGATCCGCAGTGTGGTATACCAGATGCAAGCATCAGCGAACCAAAGAATGAATCTCGGTGCCGCTATCGTCTGCACGGCGCTAACCGTGCGCCGGCGAGCTCCGGAACGCGTCGATCTTACCCCATTGTTCCACCAGATAGTCGACGAATGCCCTGATCTTAGGCGATGCGAGGCGTGACGGTTGAAGCATGAGATGCAGCGGCGTCGGGGCCGGCTCATGATCCAACAGGAGCCGTCGCAGGCGGCCGCTCGCGAGCTCGGACTGCACCTGCCATGACGGCACGCGAACGATGCCCGCGCCCTCCCGCGCTGCACTAACCAGCGCATCGAGGCTATTCATCCAGAGCCGACCGGATATGCGGAATTTGCGACCCGTCTTCGTGCCGTCGGCAAAGCGCCACGCGGCGCTGCCGGGCGAATCGGAAAACACCAGGCAGTCATGGTCAGCAAGATCGTCCGGCGTGCGTGGTTCGCCGCGCCGGGCCAGATAATCCGGCGCCGCGCACACGATCATCTGCAAATCGGTGAGCTTGCGCGTGACGAGCTGCGAGTCGCGCAAGCGGCCGATGCGTATAGCGAGATGGATATCCTCCTCGACCATGTCGACCGTGCGGTCGATCAACAGCAGGTCGACGGAGACCGCCGGATAGCGGCGCAGAAACTCGACCAGCATCGGTGCGATCACCAGCCGTCCGACCAGGCTCGGTGAGCTCAGCCGAATCCGGCCCGATGGCTGACGTGGGTCGCGCGCCAGCGTCGCCTCGATCTCCTTCACCTCGCCAAGAATCGATTTCGCGCGCTCGTAGAGAATTCGGCCATCGTCGGTCAGCGCGAGCTGGCGCGTGGTGCGCAGCAGCAGGCGGGTGCCGAAATGCTCTTCCAGCGCGCTGATCTGGCGGCTCACCGAGGTCAGCGAGCTCGGCAGCGACCGCGCCGCCGCCGACAGGCTGCCGGTCTCGACCGCGCGGACAAAGGCTGTCATGGCCGCAAGCCGGTCCAAGCTCAATCCTTCCGTATTTCGCAACAGGGCCTGCTCAAGAGCATAGATACTCCCGAATCCCAAAAGGGGCTATTGCTCTCAGCGAACCAACTGAAGACGGCGCCAGCGCGTGGGTAAAGCCATGTGCTGCGACCGCCCGCCAAACACTGCACGAAGGACATGATGGCCGGCCTGGACCCCAAGGAATTGCTCGAGCTTGCGCTGCTGCTGGTCGCGGTCGGCGCGCTGTCCGGCTTCCTCGCCGGCCTGTTCGGCATCGGCGGCGGCGCGATCCTGGTGCCGGTGTTCTACGAATGCTTCCGTCTCGCCGGCGTGCCGCTCGAGGTCCGGATGCCGCTGTGCATCGGCACCTCGCTCGCGATCATCATCCCGACCTCGCTGAGCTCGTTCCGCGCCCATTATCGCCGCGGCGCGGTCGACATGGAGATCCTGAAGCGCTGGTGGCTGCCGATCGTGATCGGCGTCGCCGCCGGCAGCGTCACCGCGCGCTTCGCGCCGGAGCGTTTGTTCAAGATCGTGTTCGTGATGGTGGCCTGGTCGGCCGCGGCGCGGCTGCTATTGGCGCGCGAGACCTGGAAGTTCGGCGACGACGTGCCGAAGGGTTTTCTGATGCGCGTCTACGGCTTCTTCGTCGGCCTGCTGTCGACGCTGATGGGCATCGGCGGCGGCCTGTTCGCCAATCTCTTGATGACCTTCTACGGCCGGCCGATCCATCAGGCGGTCGCGACCTCGTCGGCGCTCGCCGTGCTGATCTCGATCCCCGGCGCGCTGGGTTACGTCTACGCCGGCTGGCCCGCCGCCGCGCGCTTCCCCGACGTCGCCGCGCTGCAACTACCGTTCGCGCTCGGCTATGTCTCGCTGATCGGTGCGATTCTGGTGATGCCGACCACGCTCGTCACCGCGCCGCTCGGCGTGAAGGTCGCGCACGCGCTGTCGAAGCGCGCGCTGGAGGTGGCGTTCGGCGCGTATCTCTTCATCGTCGGCGGACGGTTCGTGATCAGCCTGCTGGGCGGGCACTAGCGCACCGCGCGTAGCCCGGATGGAGCGAAGCGCAATCCGGGATTCTTGCCAGCGATAGACTGCTCCCGGATTTCGCTTCGCTCCATCCGGGCTACGAAGCTGAGCTACTTCGCGTAGATATCCTTATACGTATCCCGCAGAATGTTCTTCTGCACTTTGCCCATCGCGTTGCGCGGCAGTTCGTCGACCACGAAGACCCGCTTGGGCATCTTGAATTTGGCGAGCCGTCCGTCGAGCGCCTTCAGCACCGAGGCCTCGCTGACGTCGGCGCCCTTGCTGCAAACCAGCACGGCGGTGACGCCTTCGCCGAAATCGGCATGCGGCACGCCGATCACGGCCGACTCGATCACGCCGGGCATGGCGTCGATCTCGCTCTCGATCTCCTTCGGATAGACGTTGAAGCCGCCCGAGATCACGAGATCCTTGCCGCGGCCGAGGATGTGGACGTAGCCCTTGTCGTCGATCTTGCCGAGATCGCCGGTGATGAAGAAGCCGTCGCCGCGGAATTCGGACTTGGTCTTCTCCGGCATGCGCCAGTAGCCCTGGAACACGTTCGGGCCCTTGACCTCGATCATGCCGATTGTCTCCCGCGCGAGCTCCTTGCCGGTTTCGGGATCGGTGACCCGCACCGTCACGCCGGGCAGCGCGAAGCCGACCGCGCCGGGCACGCGATCGCCGTCATAGGGGTTCGAGGTGTTCATGTTGGTCTCGGTCATGCCGTAGCGCTCGAGCACGGCATGTCCGGTGCGGGCGGACCATTCGCGGTGGGTGTCGGCTAGCAGCGGCGCCGAACCCGAGATGAACAGCCGCATGTGTTTGGTGGCGTCCTTGTTCAGTCCGGGGTTCTGCAGCAGGCGGGTGTAGAAGGTCGGCACGCCCATCATCACGGTGGCGCGCGCCATCAGCTTGAGGATCGCGTCCGGATCGAACTTCGGCAGGAAGATCATCGAGGCGCGCGCAAACAGCGTCACGTTGCTCGCCACGAACAGGCCGTGGGTGTGATAGATCGGCAGCGCGTGGATCAGCACGTCCTTGTCGATGAAGCGCCAGTAGTCGACCAGCGAATACGAGTTCGACGCCAGATTGTCGTGCGACAGCATCGCGCCCTTGGAGCGGCCGGTGGTGCCCGAGGTGTAGAGGATCGCGGCGAGATCGTCGTTCACCCGCGGCACGGTGGCGAATTCCTTCGCCGCCTTGTCGGCGGCTTCGGTCAGCGAGCCCTTGCCGCTGGAATCGAGTGTCTCGACCTTGGCACCCACCTTGGCGGCGATTGCCTTGATGCCTTCGAGCTTCGAAGGATCGCAGACCACCAGCGCCGGCTCGGCATCCGATATGAAGTATTCGAGCTCGTTCAGCGTATAGGCGGTGTTGAGCGGCAGGTAGACGCCGCCGGCGCGCACCGTGGCGAGATAGAGCACCAGTGCGGAAACCGACTTCTCGGTCTGCGCCGCGACGCGGTCGCCCGGCTTGACGCCGCGCTCGACCAGCACATTCGCCATCTGGCCGGCGCGCGCGATCAAATCGCCATAGGAGATGCGGCTGCCGTCGAGCTGCTCGATCGCCAGCCGATTGGGATCGTCGAGGCTGTCGAACAGGCGGGAAAACAGGTTGGCGTTGGTGGTCGTGTTCATGCAACATCCCCCGAAGGGCGAAAAAGAGCCGGAAAGGTCTGGCTGGATTAGCAAAAACGCCCTTCGGAAAGCAACGGAGACAGTTTGCATGACAAATAATGGGAAACGCGTGGCCTGGGTCACCGGCGGTGGAACGGGTATCGGTGAATCCGGGGCGGAATTCCTGGCTGCGGACGGCTGGACGGTGGTGATTTCCGGCCGCCGTAAGGAAGAGCTGGACCGCGTGGTGGCCAACATCACGAAAAAGGGCGGCAAGGCCGAGGCGATCCCGCTTGACGTCAGCAGCAAGGCCGACGTCAACAAGGCGGCCGAGGCGATCGTTGCCAAGCACGGCCGCATCGACCTCCTGGTCAACAGCGCCGGCATCAATGTGCCGAAGCGCAGCTGGGCCGACATGGAACTGGAAGGCTGGGACAAGCTGGTCGAGGTCAACCTCAACGGCGTGCTGTACTGCATGCGCGCGGTGCTGCCGACCATGCGCAAGCAGCAGGACGGCTGCATCATCAACGTCGCCTCCTGGGCCGGCCGTCACGTCTCGAAGATGCCGGGCCCGGCCTACACCACGACCAAGCACGCGGTGCTGGCGCTGACCCATTCCTTCAACATGGACGAATGCATCAACGGCCTGCGCGCCTGCTGCCTGTCGCCGGGCGAGGTCGCGACCCCGATCCTGAAGCAGCGGCCGGTGGTGCCGAGCGAGGCCGAGCAGGCCAAGATGCTGCAGCCCGAGGATTGCGGCCGCACCATCGCCTTCGTCGCCAGCATGCCGGCGCGGGTCTGCATGAACGAGATCCTGATCAGCCCGACCCACAACCGGGGATTCATCCAGACTCCGGCGAACAGGGATTAGGCCGAGCTTACACAACGGGTCGTCCCTGCGAAAGCAGGGACCCATAACCACCGATGTTGGTTGTTGGGAACGCTGGAGCCGCAGCCTTCGCCAAACGACCCTTCGTGGTTATGGGTCCCGGCTCGCGCTTCGCTTGGCCGGGACGACAGCGTTGATGGATATCGCCATCGCGATCGACCTCACTCGCTGATCTCGTTCAGCTCCTTGCCGGTATGCTCCGGCACGAACAGGAACACGCCGATCGCCATCGCGATCATCAGCACGGGGATGCAGAGGAACGCCAGCGCGAACGAGCCGGTGTGCTGCTGGAGTGCGATCGAGACGAAGGGAAACAGCACGAAGCCGACGAAATAGGCGATCGCCCAGACCACGCCGTTGGCAGCACCGCGGATCCGGGTCGGGAAGATTTCCGCCGTCAGCGTCGTGCTCGGACCCCAGAAGCCGAGGAAGCCGAGACACCAGGCGAGCCCAAACGTCCACAGCAGCACGCGGTCCTCGGAATAGACCCAGAGCGTCATGAAGATCGCGCCCTCGATCAGGGTGATGATGAACGTGCGGCGGCGGCCGATCCTGTCGATCAGCCAGCCGACCACGCACAGGCCGAGGAAGCCGCAGAGGCCGTAGAACACGTAGAACAGGCTGTATTCGGCGGTCGACCAGTGCTTCTCGGTCGACAGATACAGCGGCATCCAGGCGCCGACCGTGCCGTAGATGCAGGTCGAGGCGCAGGCGACGAACAGCGCGACCAATGTCGAAGGCAGCACATCGGGCATGAACACCTGGCTGATGCCGACCGACTTGGCCTTGGTGAACCAGTTGCGGTCGTCGTCGCTGACCGTGCCGCCGCGCGCCAGCGTCTCCGAGATGCGCCGCTTGCGGTCCTGCGCGCGCACCCAATAGGGCGATTCCGGACAGGTCGAGCGGATATAGATCGCGAGCAGCGCGATCGCGCCGGGCACCATCACGGCGATACGCCAGCCGAAATTGGCGGCGACGAGGCCGGTGATCGCACCGGCGAGCGTCGCGCCCAGGCACCAGGCCGAGCGCGTGATGCTGATAACGCGGCCGCGCAGCCGCGCCGGCCAGGTCTCCGCCACCAGCATCGAGCCGAGCGACCATTCGCCGTTGAGCGCGAAGAACAGCAGCGAGCGCGCGATGACGAAGACCGCGAAGGTCGGCGACAGCGCCGCGACCGGCATCAGCAGCGAGAACAGCGCGATGTTGACGGCGAGCAGCGTGCGGCGACCGTAGCGGTCGGCGAGCCATGGCCAGAAATAGAGCCCTGCGATGCCGACGAACAGCGCGATCTGCATGCCGGAGCGATATTCCGGCAGGGTCAGCGCAAAGTCCTTGATCACCATCGGCGAGATCAGGGCGAAGATCACGCCGTCCATGCCGTCGAAGCCCCAGCCGAGCGCGTTGGCGGTGGCGATGTGCCAATGGGTCTTTGTGAGCTCGGCGCTGCCGGCGACGGCGCGGTAGTTGGCGTATTGCAGATGTTTCTGTTCGAGCGGGCCGACGTCGCTGCCGGCATCGTTCACCATAGGCGCGGCGCGCCCATCCGCCGTAATGCTGCTCATGATTGGCATCCCCACGACCGCCCGCGGCGAAGCTGCGCCGCAATCTCAGGCTGAACCAATCGAACAAGGGCGGCAAGCAAATTGCTCGCGGCAGCGCACCCGTCCATTCCGCTGAATGGAATGGCGCGCAGGTCGTGCGATGAGCACGAGTACGAAGCGCGGCGCCGCTGGTTTCAGGAATCACAAAGAATTATTTCCGGAAACCGCCCGGAAAACCTCGCGTAGCTCAGCTCAACGACGGCGCTTTCATCAACCAACCCGCGTCGTTGTTGCCCCTTCATCGCCGGCGGAGATGCGCCGGCCAGATTACCCATCGGGAGACGAAATCATGTCGAAGCGTATTGCCTATCTCGCTGCCGCCGCCTTCAGCGCGCTCGCGATCACTGCCACCGTCATCGCGCCGGTCCGCGCCGAGGAAAAGACCGTGATGGTCGGCGGCGCCGCGATGTTCCCGTCCAAGAACATCATTCAGAACGCAGTCAATTCGAAGGACCACACCACTCTCGTCGCGGCGGTGAAGGCCGCGGGCCTGGTCGGCACGCTGGAAGGCAAGGGCCCGTTCACGGTGTTCGCGCCGACCAACGCCGCGTTCGGCAAGCTGCCGGCCGGAACCGTCGACAGTCTCGTCAAGCCCGAGAACAAGGCGACGCTGACCAAGATCCTCACCTACCATGTGGTGCCCGGCAAGCTCGCGGCCTCCGACCTCACCGACGGCAAGATGCTGAAGACCGCCGAGGGCGAGGAACTGACCGTGAAGCGGCAGGACGGCAAGGTCTGGATCGTCGATGCCAAGGGCGGCACCTCGATGGTGACGATCTCCAACGTCAACCAGTCGAACGGCGTCATCCATGTGGTCGACACCGTGCTGATGCCGGCGTCGTAACACCCGGCCGCCCGGTTTAGTCCCTGACCGGTCCGACGAAATAGCGAGCCGGAGCCTCGCCCCGGCTCGCATTTTTGTGACCACCTGAAGCGGCCTATATCAAACTGATGATGCGCCACCCCGTAACGGAACGCCGGTTCCCGGCGTATAAGCCGGTAACGACCACGAGCAGAGAACTTCCATGACGAGCCTTGCCGTCAGCGACCACCAGGCAGAGACCGCAACACCGGCGAAGGTGATCCAGCCGGTCTGGGTGCGGATCGTGCACTGGGTCAACGCCTTCGCGATGATCCTGATGATCATGTCCGGCTGGCAGATCTACAACGCCTCGCCGCTGTTCAGTTTCACCTTCTCCCGCAGCATCACGCTCGGCGGCTGGCTCGGCGGTGCGCTGCTCTGGCACTTCGCCGCGATGTGGCTGTTGATGGTCAACGGCCTGGTCTATCTGGCGCTCGGTTTCGCCACCGGCCGCTTCCGCAAGAAGCTGCTGCCGATCACCCCCGGCGGTGTGATTGCCGACACCAAGGCGGCGCTGACCTTCAAGCTGTCGCATGACGATCTCAGCACGTACAATTCGGTGCAGAAGCTGCTTTATGCCGGCATCATCACGATTGGCGTCGTCATCGTGCTGTCCGGCCTGTCGATGTGGAAGCCGGTGCAACTGCACTGGCTGGTCTCGCTGTTCGGCGGCTACGACTTCGCGCGTTATGTTCACTTCACCTGCATGGCGCTGATCGTCGCCTTCCTGGTGATCCATGTCGCGCTCGCGCTGCTGGTGCCGAAGAGCCTGCGCGCGATGCTCATTGGGCGTTGAGGGAGGGTATCATGGGTCGTCTCAGAAAACTCCTGATCCCCGGTGTCGACAAGAAGCTGCTGGTGCGCGATGCGGTCAAGACGATGCCGGAGCTGACGCGCCGCCGTTTCATCACGGCGGGCACCAGCCTCGGCGCGCTGACGCTGCTGACCGGCTGCGACGTGGTCGATTCGTCGTCGGCGGAGGAATTGCTGAAGAAGGTCTCGAAGTTCAACGACGCGGTGCAGGCCTGGATGTTCAATCCGGACGCGCTGGCGCCGACCTTCCCCGAGAGCATGATCACCAAGCCGTTTCCGTTCAATGCCTATTACGATCTCGACGATGCGCCCGAGATCGCGGGCGCGGACTGGAAGCTCGAGGTGCGCGGACTGGTCGACAACAAGAAGTCGTGGACGCTGGATGAATTGTACAAGCTGCCGCAGGTCAAGCAGGTGACGCGGCATATCTGCGTCGAGGGCTGGAGCGCGATCGGCAGCTGGACCGGGACGCCCTTACGCGATTTCCTCAAGATCATTGGTGCCGACACGCGCGCCAAATATGTCTGGTTCCAGTGCGCCGACAAGGACGGCTACAATTCACCTCTAGACATGCGCACAGCGCTGCACCCGCAGACCCAGATGACGTTCAAG
This sequence comes from Bradyrhizobium sp. INPA03-11B, assembly GCF_040446015.1. Classification (NCBI taxonomy): domain Bacteria; kingdom Pseudomonadati; phylum Pseudomonadota; class Alphaproteobacteria; order Hyphomicrobiales; family Nitrobacteraceae; genus Bradyrhizobium; species Bradyrhizobium sp. INPA03-11B. The sequence goes on along the minus strand of NZ_JASGSR010000057.1, from coordinate 26,850 downwards.
TTCGCCGACGAGATCCTGCCGCGCGCCTACGGTTTCCCGATGAAGATCCGGGTGCCCACAAAACTCGGCTTCAAGAACCCGAAATACGTGCTCTCGATGGAAGTCACCAACGACTACAAGGGCGGTTACTGGGAAGACCAGGGCTACAATTCGTTCAGCGGAAGCTAGTCTGCTGTCGTCCCGGCGAAGGCCGGGACCCATACTCCGCGGCCGAGGGAATAGGTAGGCGGGGAGACGCTTCCTTCCATCACAACCACTTGTGGTTATGGGTCCCGGCCCCCGTGCGCAATTGCGCACTCGGCCGGGACGACCGAGGACTACGGCCCGACCTTCCTCTGAAACGCCGACAGCAGCGCACCGAGCGCGAGCATCGCGGCGGAGACGTTCAACGCAAATGACAGGCTGCCGACGGCGTCGGTGATCGCGCCGACCACGATCGGTCCGAGTGTCTGGCCGACGCCGAAGGCGATGGTCATCGCCGCGATGGCGGTCGGCCAGGCTTCCGGCGGATAGTTGTAGCGCACGAAGGCGGTGGTCGAGCCGACCACCGCGAAGAAGGCGACGCCGAACACCAGCGCCGAGATCGCAAGCAGCAGCGGCGAATGTCCGAAGATCGGCAGAGCCGCGCCGAGCGCGTTGACGCCGAGGATGATGGTGGTGGCGAGCCCGCCGCGGTCGAGTGCCAGCACCCGCCGCCAGACCCATGGCGTCACGAATGCGCTGACGCCGATCAGGCTCCAGAACGCGCTCTGCGCCACCGCGCCGCCGCCGCCGTCGCGGACATAGGCGATCATGAAGGTCATGTAGGCGATGTAGCCGGCACCGAACAGGAAATAGGCGGCGAGATAGATCAGCACCGGCGTGACGGCGAACTTGGTCCGTACGATGCCGACTGCTCCAGCTCCAGCGTGGAATGGCGCGAGCAGCAGCGGCACCGTCATGATCACCGAGAGCAAGGTCATCGCCCACCACACGATCCACCATGAGCCGGCGCCGAAGCCCTGCAACACGAAGGGTGCGATCAGGCCGGACGCCAGTATGCCGACGCCCGGCCCGGCATAGAACAGGCTGAGCAGGAAGTTGGCGCGTTCCGGCCGCGACTGCGCGATGGTTGCTGCCAGCGCACCACCGCCTACAAAGCCGATCGCGGCGGCGAAGCCGACCAGCAGGCGGGCAAAGCTCAGCACGGCGAAATTGCCCGAGAGCGCGCACAGCGCCAGCGACAGCACGCAGGTCAGCGTCGACCAGCGCACCGACGTCGCAAGCCCGAAGCGCTGGATCAGCCGCGATGCAAGCAGCGCGCCGACCAGGTAGCCGGCGGCGTTGACCGTGTTCATGAAGCCGGCGGCCGAATACGACCAGGCCAGCTGGTCGCGCATGTCGGGCAGCACCAGCGAATAGGCGAAGCGGCCGATGCCGAGACCGACCGTCGGTGCGAGCGATAGAATCAGGATCAACCGCGCGGGATGCGGATAGGATGGGGCGGGGGCTCTCACAATTCACTCCGGCAATGCCGCATTGTGGCAGGCCGCGGCGATCCTGCCCAGCACCGACGACAGCAACACTGTCTTGCGTATCGGGCAATCACGCGATCAGGACCAGCGCGACGCCGATCACGGTCAGCAGGGTTCCGGCGACGATCCGCGCTGATATCTCGACATGCTTGAGCATCACAGCGCTCATCGCCACCGTGAACAGCGGGTAGATCGCGGCAAGCGGCGCCACCAGCGTGATCGGGCCGTTGCGGACCGCGGCGAACAGGCTGAGCGCGCTGAGCCCATTGCTGATCCCGGTCAGTGCGAACCAGAACCGCCCCTCGCGCGGCGCCTGCACGACGAAGCTGCCCTTGCGGATCCGCTGCACGACCAGCACCACCAGCGAGGACATGACATAGCCGACCAGGCAGGCCCACAGCGGGCTCGGCCAGATCGCCAGCCCGAGCTTGGCGATCGGCGGTACGATGCCGCGCACCAGCGCGCTCGTGAGCGGCAGCAGGAGGGCCCAGCTGCGCCAATGGCCGAGGTCGCGCGGCCGGGTCACGGTGATCACGGCAGCGCCCGCCGCCGCGACCACGAGGCCAATGAGTTGCTGCGGCAGCAAGGGCTCGTGCAGCAGCACCACGGCCGCGGTCACCGCGAACAGCGGCGCCAGATTGCCCAAGGTCGAGGTGATGACCGGGCCGAGCGCCCGGTTCGAGGCAAAGGTCAAAAGCGTCAGCGAGGCCGGGAAGAACAGCCCGATCGCCATGAAGATCGGAAGCGCCCGCCAGACCACCGGCTCGCCATGCAGGATCAGCGGCGACAGCAACAGGAACGCCAGGGTGAAGGACGGCACGCTGATTGCGGCGCCCGATAGCGGCTCGACGGTGCGCAGCCCGAGCTGCGCCAGCACCACCCCGGCGCCGAGGAAAATCGCCGAGGCGAAGGCGTAGACGATGGCTGCGGTCATGAGGTCCGTCTTGTTGGCTTCTTCTTGATTTCTTGTTGGCTTCTTGGAGCGCGGCTGGCTGTTTCCGGGCCATTTTGGCCCTGCTCAGGGTGCCTTGCCAATCGGTGCGGGGCGTTTTAGCACTCGCGCCAGACGATGACGGGCATGCCCGATTGAATGAGGTAACGACCATGGCGACCCATAAACTGCTGCTTCTTCCCGGCGACGGCATCGGCCCCGAAGTGATGGCCGAGGTGCAGCGCGTGATCGACTGGCTGAATGCGCAGGGCATCGCCAAGTTCGAGACCGAGCAGGGCCTGGTCGGCGGCTCCGCCTATGACGCGCACAGGGTGTCGATCTCCGAAGGCGATATGGCCAAGGCCACCGCGGCCGATGCCGTGATCTTCGGCGCCGTCGGCGGTCCGAAGTGGGACAGCGTGCCCTATGAGGTGCGGCCCGAGGCCGGCCTGCTGCGGCTGCGCAAGGATCTCGGCCTGTTCGCCAACCTCCGTCCGGCAGTGTGCTACCCGGCGCTGGCGGAGGCTTCGAGCCTGAAGCGCGACGTCGTCGAGGGGCTCGACATCATGATCGTCCGCGAGCTCACCGGCGGCGTCTATTTCGGCGAGCCGAAGACCATTACCGATCTCGGCAACGGCCAGAAGCGCGCGGTCGACACCCAGGTTTACGACACCTACGAGATCGAGCGCATCGGCCGCGTCGCCTTCGACCTCGCGCGCAAGCGCCGCAACAAGGTGACGTCGATGGAGAAGCGCAACGTCATGAAGTCGGGCGTGCTCTGGAACGAGGTCATGACCCAGGTTCACGCGCGCGAATACAAGGACGTCACGCTGGAGCATCAGCTCGCCGATTCCGGCGGCATGAACCTCGTCAAGGCGCCGAAGCAGTTCGACGTCATCGTCACCGACAATCTGTTCGGCGACATGCTGTCCGACATCGCGGCGATGCTGACCGGCTCGCTCGGCATGCTGCCGTCGGCCTCGCTCGGCGAAGTCGATTCCAAGACCAGGAAGCGGCGCTCGCTGTTCGAGCCGGTGCATGGCTCGGCGCCCGACATCGCGGGCAAGGGTCTCGCCAACCCGATCGCGATGATCTCGTCGTTCGGCATGGCGCTGCGCTATTCCTTCGACATGGGCGATCTCGCCGACAAGGTCGATGCCGCGATCGCAGCCGTGCTCGTCAGCGGCCTGCGCACCGCCGACATCAAGTCGGAAGGCACCACGCCGGCCAGCACGAGCCAGATGGGCGAAGCGATCCTGAAGGAATTGCAGAAGCTGCACGCGTGACGGCTATGCCGTCATTCCGGGGCGATGCGCAGCATCGAACCCGGAATCTCGAGATTCCGGGTTCTCGCTTCGCGAGCCCCGGAATGACGAAGCAAAAACAAAAAATGCCCGGCGGGAGCCGGGCATTTTCGTATCGGCTGTGCGCCGGAATTCTCAGTACAGCGGGAAGGTCCGCGGATAGCCGCCAAGGTCGGACGGCGGGCTGAGCGGCTGGCGATCGATCGGGCGGTTGTTGTTCTCGCGTCCGAACGAGGGGTAGCCGACGTCAGGCGGATAGGCGTAGTCGTTGAACTTGCGGTCGCCCGGCAGCACTTCGGTGCCGGCATCCAGCCACGAGCGCGTGGTGACGTAAACGCGGGTACGCGGGCCCTGCTGGTAGACCCGGTTCGGACCCTGCGCGCCGTAATAGCGGCGGCCGTCGCGGTCATACTGCTCCTGCTGCTTGCGCTTGCTCGGGGTCTGGCTCTGCGCGCTGGCCGCGGTCATGCCGAATGCGGTTGCGGTGACGGCAGCCGCGGCAAGCAACACCACGAGCTTGTTCGCGGCAGGGAATTTCAAAGACATCGCATCCTCGTCATTACGGCCCCGTCGGGGCTGGCGCGTCCGCCAAAATCACTCGGAACACATTGTAGCCATGGTGGGGAGGCCGTCACTAGGTCAATTGCGCCACACCAGGCGAGATAATGCGTGTCCAAGCGCAAAAGTTTCATGAAAACCAGTGCCTTGCCACGGTCTCGCCATTAAAGCGCGCCGCGCAGCAGCGGGTTCTCGCTGCCCATCACCCAATCCGCCGACAGAGCGGGCGGGCCGGAGGTAACGCAGTCGGTCCGCTTGAGCTCGGCATGCGCGAACAGCGCGGCGAGCCTCGGGTCATTGCCCGCGGCCAAGAGGGTCAGGCGGTTCAGCATGCAGACGATTGCGGCGCGCTGGGCCGGCAGGCTCGTGCCCTGGCAGGTCCAGCCGGAAATTCTGAGATCGGGTGCGTCGGCCTGCTTGAGGAAGGCGAGGCAGGCGCGGTTGCCGTCCTGCCGCGCCGGGCGCAGCAGGGTGACGCTGCCGAACTTGCTGTCGACGATGCCGGCCGCCTCGAGCTCGCGGACGCCGCCTGGGTCGAGCCGCCCGGCAATCTCGGCGGCCGCAGGTCCCGCAGCCTCGCTGCCGGGGCGGTAGATCTCGAGCTCTGCAGCCGGCGCGCCATTGGCATCGGCCCAGCGGAAGATGTCCTTGCGGCCGCCCTCGGGATGCCGGAAGATTTCGTAAGTCTCTGTTTTGTCTCGTTGATCTAGCTTGCTGATGGCGAAGGCCGGCGCCTGGCGGCCGGCCAGGCTCCAGCCCGCGGCAGCGGGTGCCGGCATTGCCGTTGCGTCCGGCAGTTGCCTCCATAGATAGACGCCGAGGACGACGAACAGCGCGAGCACGGCGGCATAGGCGAACAGCCCGGAGAGCATGGCGTACACCTCGTCGACGAAGCTCGTCAGCACTGACGGATTTCTCGTATGATGGGGTGCGGCCGGATCGGCCCGAAATAAACGCATCAAAACGCTCAAACGCTACGCAACGTTGTCTTGACGGGGTTTCTCGCATAGAAGCGCTGCCTCTTCCCTTTCCGCGCATTGCGGGGGAACGGGCATATTTCGTCGGAGAGTGAACGATGGGTTACAAAGTCGCGGTGGTCGGTGCGACCGGCAATGTCGGGCGCGAAATGCTCAACATTCTCGATGAGCGCAAATTCCCCGCCGACGAGGTCGTCGTGCTGGCCTCGCGCCGCAGCGTCGGCATCGAGGTCTCGTATGGCGACCGCACCCTGAAGGTGAAGGCGCTCGAGCACTATGATTTCTCCGACATCGACATCTGCCTGATGTCGGCCGGCGGCTCGGTCTCCAAGGAATGGTCGCCCAAGATCGGCGCCGCAGGCGCGGTCGTGATCGACAATTCGTCGGCCTGGCGCATGGATCCCGACGTGCCGCTGATCGTGCCGGAGGTGAACGCAGATGCGGCCGCCGGCTTCACCAAGAAGAACATCATCGCCAACCCGAACTGCTCGACCGCGCAGCTCGTGGTCGCGCTGAAGCCGCTGCACGACAAGGCGACGATCACCCGCGTCGTGGTCTCGACCTATCAATCGGTGTCGGGCGCCGGCAAGGATGCGATGGACGAATTGTTCTCGCAGACCAAGGCCGTCTACACCAATGACGAGCTGATCAATAAGAAGTTTCCGAAGCGCATCGCCTTCAACGTCATTCCGCAGATCGACGTCTTCATGGAAGACGGCTTCACCAAGGAAGAGTGGAAGATGATGGCGGAGACCAAGAAGATCCTTGATCCCAAGATCAAGCTGACCGCGACCTGCGTGCGTGTGCCGGTGTTCGTCGGTCACTCCGAAGCGGTCAATGTCGAGTTCGCCAATCCGATCACCGCGGACGAGGCGCGCAACATCCTGCGCAATGCGCCGGGCTGCCTCGTGATCGACAAGCACGAGCCGGGCGGTTACGTCACGCCCTACGAGGCCGCTGGCGAGGACGCCACCTATATCAGCCGCATCCGCGAGGATGCGACGGTCGAGAACGGCCTCGCGTTCTGGTGCGTGTCGGACAATCTGCGCAAGGGGGCGGCGCTGAACGCCGTGCAGATCGCGGAAGTCCTGATCAACCGCAAGCTGATCACCGCCAAGCAAAAAGCGGCCTGAGACAGACCAAACGGGGGCTGAGCCATGTCGGAACAATCGGTCCCCACCCCAGCAAGTCCGGCGACGCCGCGCATCATGCGCGGCTTCGAATATGTGCTGTTCAACAGCCGCTGGCTGATGGCGCCGTTCTATGTCGGCCTGGTCGTCGCGCTCGCCGTGCTGCTGCTGAAATTCGCCCGCATGCTCTGGGAGTTCGTGCTGCATGCGGCCGGCTATAAGTCGACGGAGGTCATCCTCGATGCGCTGGCGCTGATCGACGTCACGCTGGTCGCCAATCTCATTCTCATCGTGGTGTTCTCGGGCTACGAGAATTTCGTCTCGCGCATCGACACGTCGGGCAACCCGAACTGGCCGATCTGGATCACCAAGATCGATTTTGCCGGGCTGAAGCAGAAGCTGCTGGCCTCGATCGTCGCGATCTCCGCGATCCATGTGCTGGAAGCGTTCCTGAACATCGATGCCGCGTTCGACGCGACGCGGATGACCTGGCTCGTCGCCGTGCACCTGGTGTTCGTGATCTCGGCGCTGTTGCTTGCGCTGTCCGATCGCTGGGGCAACGCTCACGACGAGGCTTAGCCGACAGCGCTACTCGCCGGCCTTCAGGGCGTCGGTGACGCTGATGAATTCCTTCGCGCCCCGGTCGAGCACGAACAGCGAGCCCTCGGCGACGCCGAAATAGGCGCCGTGCAGTTGCGTCTCGCCGCTCTCCACGCGTTCGCGGACGAACGGGAAGGTCATCAGATTCTCCAGCGAGCGGAACACCGCCGCCTTCTCGATGCGGGTGACGAAGTCCTGCATGGTCTCATGGTCGCGCTGCTCGACCACCTCGCCGGGCTTGATGAACATCTGCATCCATTTGCCGATGAAGTCGCCGGGGGTCAGCGGCTTGATCTTGTCGACGAAGGCGCGGATGCCGCCGCACTGGGCATGGCCCAGCACCACGATGTTCTTCACCTTCAGCACGGTCACGGCGTATTCCAGCGCGGCCGACACGCCGTGGGCGTTGCTGTCGGGCTGATAGACCGGAACCAGATTGGCGATGTTCCGGACCACGAACAATTCACCCGGGCCTGCGTCGAAGATCACCTCGGGTGAGACGCGGGAATCGCAGCAGCCGATCACCATGGTTTCGGGAAACTGGCCGCGTTCCGACAGGTCCCGGTAGCGCGACTGTTCAGTCGGCAACCGCTGGGTCGCGAAGGTCCGGTAGCCGTCGATCAACTGCTTCGGAAAGAATTTCATGGCCTCTGGCTAACCACATGCCAATGACGGGAACAAGACTTTCGGCGTCCAGCCTGAGATGGTACGGCAGCGTTGAAGGATGGTTCCTGCCCGCTGCTCAAACATTGGACAGCAACGGAGCCCCAAGCCCCGAGGAGAACGTCGATGACCCGTCCGCGCCGCAGCCTGTTGTTCATGCCGGGATCGAATGCACGGGCGCTGGAGAAGGCCCGCACGCTGCCGGCGGACGGCATTATCCTCGACCTGGAGGATTCCGTTGCCCCCGATGCCAAGGCGGTGGCCCGCGAGCAGATCGCCAAGGCGGTCGCCGCCAAGGGTTTTGGCAAGCGCGAGGTTCTGATCCGCATCAACGCGCTCGACACGCCCTGGTGGGTCGACGACATCGGCATGGCCGGCAAGGCGCAGCCGGATGGGATCCTGGTTCCGAAGATTTCCACGGTCGACGATCTCAACGCCGTCGCCGATCGCCTCAGCGACATCAACGCCCCTGCCTCGATCCGGGTCTGGGCGATGATCGAGACCGCGCGTGCGGTGCTCGACGCCGACAAGCTTGCTGCGGCCTCGAAGGATTCCGAGACCCGGCTCGCCGGCTTCGTGTTCGGGCCGAACGACATTGCGCGCGAAACCCGGATCCGGATGAAGCCAGGCCGCGCGGCGATGATCCCGATGATCACGCATTGCATCCTGGCGACCCGCGCGCACGGGCTTGAAATCCTCGACGGGCCCTATAGCGACATCAGCAATGTCGACGGCTTCGCGGAGGAATGCGCGCAGGGCCGCGATCTCGGCTTCGACGGCAAGACGCTGATCCATCCGAGCCACATCGATGCCTGCAACGCGATCTTCACGCCGCCGGAGGCCGAGGTCGCCGAGGCGCGCAAGATCATCGCCGCCTTCGCACAGCCGGAGAACGCCTCGCGCGGTGCGATCCAGCTTGACGGCCGCATGGTCGAGCGCCTGCACGCCGAGATGGCGAAGCGCACCATCGCGATCGCCGACGCAATCGCCGCGATGGGGCATTGAAGGGCTCGCGGTGATCTTCCCTTCTCCCCTTGTGGGAGAAGGTGGCGCGAAGCGCCGGATGAGGGGTTCTCTCCGCTTGTGAAATTCTCCCGTGTGGAGAGAACCCCTCACCCGGCTTCGCTTTGCGAAGCCACCCTCTCCCACAAGGGGAGAGGGTGCAGCGGTGCTTGTGCTAGCCCCCAAATTTCTGCGACGTCCGCGCATACAGGCTGCCGGGAATCGGCGCCTCCTTGCCGCGGCCTTCCTGCGGGCCTCTGAGCCTGCCCGGTGCAGGTGCCGTCGCGGAAGCGCTGGATTGGGGGCATCGGAAACTCTTCCTCAACCTGCAGATGTTGTAAAATTTCTGAACCACGAACCCGGGGAGGGGAATGTCCGGATGGGAGCCTCGATTGGCGACACCGCCTCCACAATCCTGTCGATCACGCTCTTTGTTCTGGGGTTCGTCGTAACGGTCCTATGGGGGCCGTCTCTCCAATGGCCTGGCGACGATGTTGACGCCCCGTACATCTTCAAACTGGTCGGCATCGGGCTGATCGTGTTCTTCTGGATCGCGATCACCTTCAAGCTCATCTGAACAAAACCCTGGAGGGCGGCTCCAGGGGTTAGTGCGCGGGCCGAGACGGCGAAGCGCACGATCGTGATCGCCGACGCGATCGCGATGGGACACTGATCTCACCTCCCCTGGAGGGGGGGTCGCTGAGCATGTAGCGAAGCGGAATGCGCAGCGGGGTGGGGTGATCTCTCCATTCGGGCACTGCCCGTGTTGAGAGATCACCCCACCCCGTCTCACATTTCGCTGCGCTCAATGTGATCCGACCCTCCCTCTCCAGGGGAGGGTGAGCGTCAGCTGCCAAACTTCTCCGCGGCCCAGGCATAGAGGCTGCCCGGGATCGGCGCCTCCTTGCCGCGTCCCTTTGGTGAGATGTGCAGGCCGATGATTTCCGGATCGTTCAAATAGCGCGAAAAATCCGACGGCTCGAAGAACAGTCTTGGCTCGGCGTGCACCGCGTAGAACGAACGCTTCGGCAGCGCGTATTGCAGTTCGCCTTCGCGGCGCGCGAGCGCGGTCAGCGCTGCGGGGCCGTAGATCGCGATGCGGATGTCGGACAGGCGACCGGATTTACCGCGCAGCTTGCGCATCGCAAAGGTCAGGCGATGACGCAGCGCCAGCCAGTCCGGCGTCAGCTCGTCCTGCTGCATCAGCGCTTCGAACGCGCGCACGATCGGATCGTTGTGCGGCAGATACAGCACCGAGTTGCCGAGCTGCCGCGGCCGCTCCCAGGCAAAATAGGGCTTTGCCGGATCGATCTCGACGGGCTTGAGCAACAGCACGTCGGCATCGAGCCAGACGCCTGCGCGCTGCGCCATCAGCCGCATCCGGAAGAAGTCGCTGAATTGCAGGACGGTCCAGTCGCGCCACGAACCGTCGCGCTCGGCAGGACGCAGCTTCTCGGAGAATGCATGCGGCAGCACCGCCTCGGCCTCGGCATTGCCGACGCCGTCGGGTAGGCCGGGGATTGGATCGAAGCTGTAGACCGTGACCTTGTGGCCTGCCGCCAGCTGCGAGCGCAGGCAGGTCTGGCGCAGCGCGTCCATGGAGCCGTGCCAGAAGGTGACGATGTCAGGCAGCATGCGCGTCAGTCATCAGCAGGTTTGCGACAAGGCGACTAAAGCGTTTTCGAGCGAAGTGGATACCGGTTCGCGTGAAGAAAACGCGTCAAAACTAGAACCTAGAGCACCGTTCCGATCTCATCGGAACGGAGCTCCATCAAAGAAAAACCCCGGCGCCTGAGGGCACCGGGGCGCGATGATACGCCGGGCCTCAGGCCCAGGCACGCTCCTTGAGCTTGGCCTCATAGGTGTCGATCGACTTCTTCTTCTCCATCGTCAGTCCGATGTCGTCGAGGCCGTTGATCAGGCAGTGCTTGCGGAACGGATCGATCTCGAACTTGACCTTGCCGCCGTCGGGACCGCGGATCTCCTGGTTGGGGAGATCGATGGTCAGCGTCGCATTGGCACCGCGCTCGGCGTCGTCGAACAGCTTGTCGAGGTCCTCCTGCGACACGCGGATCGGCAGGATGCCGTTCTTGAAGCAGTTGTTGTAGAAGATGTCGCCGAACGAGGTTGAGATCACGCAGCGGATGCCGAAGTCGAGCAGCGCCCAGGGCGCGTGCTCGCGGCTCGAGCCGCAGCCGAAATTGTCGCCGGCGACCAGCACCTTCGCGTTGCGATAGGCGGACTGGTTGAGGACGAAATCCGGGTTCTCGCTGCCGTCATCCTTGTAGCGCTGCTCGGAGAAAAGCCCCTTGCCAAGGCCGGTGCGCTTGATGGTCTTCAGGTACTGCTTCGGAATGATCATGTCGGTGTCGACATTGATGATCTTCAGCGGTGCCGCGACGCCTTCCAGCGTGGTGAACTTGTCCATCGGTGCTCTTCCCGGGCAAAAAATGGGGATACGGGCCGGATGTCTATCGCGAATGTGACAGCGGTAAAAGAGCCATTTCTGCAGGGCTGGAGCCCATTCCGCTCCGATAGAAGCGGAACGGGCTCCAGCTTCTTGTTTTGACGCGTTTTCTTCACGCGAACCGGGGTCCATCCCGGATCAAGTCCGGGACAGGCTTTCGCTCGAAAACGCTTTACCCCGCATCGGCCTCAATCGCCTCCATATCGGCGTCCGAGAGGCCGAAATGGTGCCCGATCTCATGGATCAGCACGTGGCGGACGATGTGGCCGAGGGTCTCGTCGTGCTCCGCCCAGTAATCCAGGATCGGCCGGCGGTACAGCCAGACCAGGTTGGGGAGCCGGGCCACGTCGCCATAGCTCTGCTGCGGCAGGCCGATGCCGTGGAACAGGCCGAGCAGGTCGAACTCGCTCTCGGCCTGCATCTCGTCGAGCACCTCGTCGGTCGGGAAATCGTCGACACGGATGATCAGGCCCTCGCAGAGGGCCCGGAACGTTGCGGGCAGGCGCGCGAAAACCTCGTGCGCCATGGCCTCCATCTCGGCGAGCGAGGGGGCTTTTGCTGTGGTCCACATGACACTCCTTTAGCGCGAGTGCCTCCAGCGGCGCCAGCGCAGTTGACCTTGGCGGCGCAATGGGAGACCGTGCGGCCAATAATTGGGGCTCGGGTGGCGTGATGAAAAGGATCGTGGCGGCAGCGCTGTTGGCGGCATCAGTCGGGCTCTTGCTTCCGGCCGGAGAGGCGCGCGCGCAGAGCGCGGCGGCCGAAGCGCGCATCGGCGAGGCACCGGTCGTGCGCGAGCGCGTCGTCGAGCGCCGTCACCTGAAGCGGGTGCCGATCTACCGGTCGCGGCCCGATCATTGGGAACCGGATGTGATCCCGCGCTACAATCCCGGCCCGAACGCCGTGCGCGAGTGCACCGCGACCTATGTGCAGGAGCACCGGCCGAGCGGCACCGTGATCACGCCGCGCATGAACTGCTTCTGGCGGCCCGGCTAGCTGCGCATACGTCGGCTTGCTGCACGGATCACTGCGACAGCTGCAATCGCTGCCATCGTTCCATAGACCGCGAGCGCCATCAGCATTTGCGTGAGATGGCTCGCCGTTCCCATGCCGCCGCCCGGACCTTGCGAGGCGAGCGCGACGTCAATTGAAGTCATGGAACCAGCGAGCGCGGCCGCGCCAAGCGTAAGCCATTTGCGCGGGCCTTGTTGTGTCACTGGCGATCTCCTGCGAGAGGCACCTCACAAGATACGACCATTGTCTATGCCGGTTTTACGCGCGGACACGAAAATTCCTGCGGCTGTGCCGGAACCTGAGCACGGCTGCTGCATTCATGATCGTGGCGCAGATATTCACTTCCCACTCACGTCGTCCGCATCCAGCTCGCGATCTGCGTCGCGGCAACGGGGTCGATTCAAAACAAATCGTCGTTGCAAGACGTGACCTCAAGGGATCAAGGAGACGACTCATGAAGGTGATGAACGTTCTGGGGCTTGCGGCCGTCGGTGCCGTACTGGTTTTGGCGGCGCCGGTCGAGCGCGCGAACGCGATGTCGTTGGCGACGCCTGGCACCGCCGCAACGGTTCAGGACAACGCGAACCAGACCACCACGCAGGTACGCTGGGGTCGTGGACATAATCGTGGCTGGCATCGTGGTTGGCATCGCGGACATCACCGTGGCTGGGGCCATCGCCGCCACTGGCGCCGCTGATCGCGCGGCGTATCAGCGCAGTTGAGACACAGGCCCGTGAGCAGCGGGCCTGTCGTCGTTCTCAGCCATCAAACCGGCAGATTCGCGCGCGCGAGATGATATCGATCGAAATCTGCAGGAGTTGATGATGATGAGATGGATCGGTGTCACCGCTGTCGCTTGTGCATTCGCGTTGACGGCGCCGGCATCGGCGAACGCCGCGGCATCAGCCAAGCCGCAGGCTGCGGCGCAAGGGCAGCAAGCGGGCAAGGCGACCGACTTCAGCGCGCAGCGCCATCATCGCCATCACCATCGTCACCATTATCACCACGGCTACCGGCCCTATTACCGGCCGTACTATCAGCCCTATTCCTATTATCGGCCGTACGGCTCCTATTATTACGGGCGGCCGTACTACTATCGGCCGTATCCTTACGCTTCGCCGGCGCCGTTTACGTTCGGCTTCGGGTTCGGCCCGTTCTGGTGATGCACGCGGCGTAGCAGACCGACACACGCGCAGCTCCGCTCGAGCGGAGCTGCGCCAACTGACGTCACGGCGCAAAGCCCTTCGCCAGCAGCACGACGCCCTGCGCACCCGCTTTGCGATCCCTGGAGATCTCGACGTACTCAGGCGATTCCGACCAGGCGCGGAATGCGGCTTCGTCGGGGAACGACATCAGCACCAGCTTGTCGCGATCCCAGCTGCCTTCGAGAACCGCGGGATGTTCGTCGGCCGACAGCAGCCGTCCGTTGAACTTCCTGAACACGTCGAAGAAGCGCGCCTGATACCGGTCATAGGCGGCCCGATCGGTCATCTTGAGTTGCACGACGACATAGACAGTCACGGGGCTTCTCTCCGGATTTTCCGTCGCACGCGCCTTGCGCGTTCATGACGCATTCAGTTGCGCATTCTTAGCGTCATGCCGGGAGCGACAGCAATGAACGCAATACGACCGGCTGCCATGCAGCGCGGCTGTGATTGCTGTTGTCAGGGAGGTTCGGAGATGAGGGAGAGCTCTTTGCGGCGTCGACTGGTGCGCGGCCTTGGTGTTGCGGCGGCCGCGGTCCTCGCATTGTCGATCGCCTCGCAGCAACGCGCCGAAGCGCTGTCGCTGGCGAGCCCGGGCACCGCGCTTGCGGCGAAATCCGCGGCAGACGGAATGACGACCCAGGTTCGGCATGGCGGTGGCGGCGGCCACGGCGGAGGCTTTCATGGCGGCGGTTTCCATGGCGGCGGATTTCACGGCGGGGGCTTCCATGGCGGTGGTTTTCGCGGCTTCCATGGTGGCGGCTTCCGCGGCGCGCCGGCGTTTCACGGCGGCTATCGCTATGGCGGCTTCCATCGCCATTACGGCGGCTACCACCGCTTCTATGGCGGCGGTTACGGCTACGGCTACCGCCGGCACTTCCATCACCGGCGCTACTTCTATGGAACGTCGTATTATTACCCGGCCTATTACCATCACCGGCGCTGCCGGGTGATCTGGACCTATTACGGACCGCGCCGGATCTGCCGGCCGTGGTGGCACCATCGTCACTACTGGCGGCCGTACGGCTATTGGTGAGGCCTGAAATGACAGCGGGCGCCTCGCGGCGCCCGTTCACTCCTTACACTAGTCCCAGTTCTTCAGCTTCCAGGATTTGATCTTCCACGGCGTCAGGTTCTCCATCCGCCATTGCGTCCAGCGCTCGGGCGGCCAGTGGCTGAGCCGCGAGGTCTCCTTCACCTCGGGAAGCGGATCGATGATGCGCGGTGCGGCGCGGCGACGGCGTTTCTGGCGCGTCGCGTCGCTGATCATGTCGACGAATTCGGGTTTATCGGCCACGGCACGCGCTCCTTGCGAAGCTGGTCTTCGCAAGGAGGCAGTGTGCGTCCACCCCGTTAACGAGCCGTTTCCACAACGGCTCGACGTTGAGGCGAAACCTTACCTTACCGCCAGTCGCGGACGTCGACGAAGTGGCCGGCGATCGCAGCGGCCGCGGCCATCGCGGGCGACACCAGATGGGTGCGGCCCTTGAAGCCTTGGCGGCCCTCGAAGTTGCGGTTCGAGGTCGAGGCGCAGCGCTCTTCCGGCTTCAGCTTGTCCGGGTTCATCGCAAGGCACATCGAGCAGCCCGGCTCGCGCCATTCGAAACCGGCCTTGATGAAGATCTTGTCGAGGCCTTCGGCTTCCGCCTGCTCCTTCACGATGCCCGAGCCCGGCACGATCATCGCGTTGACATGCGCGTTGACGGTCTTGCCCTCGGCGATCTTCGCAGCTGCGCGCAAATCCTCGATGCGGCCGTTGGTGCAGGAGCCGATGAACACGCGGTCGAGCTTGATGTCGGTGATCTTGGTGCCGGCGGTCAGGCCCATATATTTCAGCGCGCGGTGCTTGGAGAGCCGCTTGGCCTCATCCTCGATCTTCTCGGGATCCGGCACGAAGCCGGTGATCGAGATCACGTCCTCAGGCGAAGTGCCCCAGGTGACGATCGGCGGCAGCTTGGCGGCGTCGAGCCGCAGCTCGTGATCGAAATGCGCGCCCTCGTCGGAGCGCAGCGTCTCCCAGTAGCGCATCGCGGCATCCCAGGCGGCGCCCTTCGGCGCCTTCGGGCGGTCGCGCAGGAAGTCGAACGCCTTCTGGTCGGGCGCGACCAGGCCGGCGCGCGCGCCGCCTTCGATCGACATGTTGCAGACCGTCATGCGGCCTTCCATCGACAGCGCACGGATCGCCTCGCCGGCATATTCCAGCACATAGCCGGTGCCGCCGGCGGTGCCGATCTCGCCGATGATCGCTAGGATGATGTCCTTGCCGGTCACGCCGTCCGGCAACTTGCCGTCGACGATCGCGCGCATGTTCTTGGCCTTCTTCTGGATCAGCGTCTGCGTCGCCAGCACGTGCTCGACCTCTGACGTGCCGATGCCGTGCGCGAGCGCGCCGAACGCGCCATGCGTCGAGGTGTGGCTGTCACCGCAGACGATGGTGGTGCCGGGCAGCGTAAAGCCCTGCTCCGGGCCGATGACGTGGACGATGCCCTGGCGCTTGTCGAACTCGTTGTAATATTCGATGCCGAATTCCTTGGCGTTCTCCGCCATCACCCGCATCTGCTCGATGCTCTCGGGGTCGGGGTTCGGCTTCGAGCGATCGGTGGTCGGGATGTTGTGGTCGACGACCGCGAGCGTCTTCTCGGGCGCGTGCACCTTGCGGCCGGCGGCGCGCAGGCCTTCGAACGCCTGCGGCGAGGTCACCTCGTGCACCAGATGGCGATCGATGTAGAGCAGGCAGGTGCCGTCCTCGGCCTCATGGACCAGGTGGTCGTTCCAGATCTTGTCGTACAGCGTGGTCGGTTTGGACATGAGCTTCAGCTCCAGAAGAAATTCAGTGGTGAATGGCGTTGAGCGCGCGAGCAGGCGAAAGCGTCCAGGCAGCGTTACGCTGCGCGTCTAAGCTCAGACGTTGCCGACGTCGCAAAGCGCCCGAAGAAGCGGCCGGGCAGCCGCGAGCGATCGTCGATCACGACGCGCTTGCAGGTCTGACTTGGGCACTGACTTGGGCAGCGCTGGCTTGCTTGATCCGGAACCATTCTAAATTTCTAACACAGGGCTCGCGCCCGCGACAATCGATCGATGCGCGGGCCTGCAAGTCAGATAGGTATGCCGCAACGAAAAAGCGCGGGGCAGGCCCCGCGCTTTTGGTCACATCCCCTGAAGGGAGAAATTACTCGCCGACGGCGGTCTGGCGGTCCTGCTTCTCGACGATGCGGGCCGACTTGCCGCGCAGGTTGCGCAGGTAATAGAGCTTGGCGCGACGAACTTTGCCGCGACGCACGACCTTGATCGAGTCGATCATCGGCGACATCACCGGGAAGACGCGCTCGACGCCTTCGCCGTAGGAGATCTTGCGCACGGTGAAGCTCTCGTTGAGGCCCTGGCCGGAACGGCCGATGCAAACGCCTTCATAGGCCTGCACGCGGGTGCGCTCGCCTTCGACCACCTTCACGTTGACGATGACGGTATCGCCGGGGCCGAACTCCGGGATGTCCTTGGTGGCGGCAAGCTTGTCGAACTGCTCTTTTTCGAGCTGCTGAATAAGGTTCATCGAAATCTCCATCGGCGGCGCGCCCAGCCTGTATGGGGGCTGCGCAAACGTCCATCTATCCTGCGCGTGTGCGGATTAGGCCGTGCCTATAAGGCAAAGCGCAGGGTTTGTCACCCGTCTGTCGTGTTTTTTGTCCGTCGCGGAGCGGCTTTTTGGCTGGCATGCCTAGCCCAGAGATCGGGCCGCCGGACCGCCGTCAGGGCCTCGGATTGGGCCAGCCGCCAGGCCGCGACCTTGGCATGGTCGCCGGAAATCAGGATTTCGGGGATCTGGCGGCCCTCGAACTCCTGCGGACGGGTGTATTGAGGGTATTCCAGTAGTCCTTCGGAGAAGCTCTCCTCGGTTCCCGAGGCCAGCTTCCCCATCACCCCCGGCAGCAGGCGAACGCAGGCGTCAATCAGGGCCATCGCGGCGATTTCGCCGCCGGACAGCACATAATCGCCGATCGAGACCTCCTCGAGCCCTCGCGCCTCGATCACCCGCTGGTCGATACCCTCGAAGCGGCCGCAGACGATCAGGGGGCCGGCCCCGGCCGCTAGCTCGGCAACATGGGTCTGGGTCAATGGCCGACCTCGCGGGCTCATCAAGAGGCGCGGACGGTCAGGTGCGATCTCGGCGGCGTCGATTGCCGCCGCCAGCACGTCGGCCCGCAGCACCATGCCCGGGCCGCCGCCGGCCGGCGTGTCGTCGACACTGCGATGCTTGTCGGTCGCGGATGCCCTTATATCGCACGCCTCCAGCGACCAGAGGCCGCCAGCCAGCGCCTTGCCGGCGAGGCTAACGCCGAGCGGTCCCGGAAACATGTCCGGGAACAGGGTCAGCACGGTCGCGCGCCATGGTGTCGCTTGGGCCGGGGTCTCTTGCGATGTCATGGCCTCTGGTTACGGCACCACGGCCGTCAGGTCGAGGCTCTGCATCGTGGCGGCGGCGTCGACCGCGCGGCGGAAGTCGGCGAGGGCGAAGCTCGCGACGTTGATCTTGCGCAGGTCGAGGAGGCCCTCAGCGGCGAGGCTCGCGAGCTGGCCCGGTGCCGTGCGATCGTACATGAACTGCCCGACCACCTCCCAATCGTTGGCCAGCATCTCGCGGAACGACAGTTCGAGCGGCACCTCGGCGCTGCCCATCAGCACCATGCGGCCACCACGCTTGAGCGCGCGCAGGCAGGACAGCGTGGTCGAGGTGCTCTTGGCGGCACCGAGCAGATCGAGCGCGACATCGGCGCTGCCGCCGGCGGCGCGGCGGATGGTCTGAAGATCGGCGGATGCATCGCCGGTGACGACGGCGGGAATGACGCGCGGGCCGAATGCGTCGCGCAATTGCTCGAGCGCGGCCTGCTTGCGGCCGACCGCGACGACACGGCCCGCGCCCATCGCGACCGCGAGCATCACGCCGCCCGAACCGAAATAGCCGGTCGCGCCGTTGACGATGATGGTCTGCCCGCCGCGCAGGCCGGAGCGCTGCAAGCCGCCGAACGGCACGATCAGTTTGGCGAGCCCGATCAGATCGGTCGCCGGTTTGTCGTCGAGATTGGCAAGCGGCGTGACGCAGGCGGCCGGCCAATGCGCGATCTCGGCGAACACGCCGTCGCGCCAGCGCGCCTGCAACGCCAGCGCCTCCGGCGTCGTCACGGTCGCGGTGAGGCCGATCAGGATCTGCGGCGGATCGCGATCCGGCACGTCGCCGCGCAGATGCGGACTGAGGAATACGCGGTCGCCGCTCCGCACATGTGTGACGTTTTCGCCGGTGTCGACGACGCGCGCGATCGCGTTGGTGCCCGGCACGAACGGCATCGGCGGCAGGCTGTAGGGCAGCGCGCCTGAGAGCAGCTTGTTGGTGTAGGACAGCACCATGCCGGCTTCGATCTTGACGATGACCCCGTCGGGCGCGGGCTTCGGCGTCGCGACATCCTCGAAACGGAGATCATTGTGGGCGTGCAGCCGCCAGGCCTTGTGCGTGCTTGTCATTGGGATGCTCCTCGACACCCCGATTAAGTAGCCCGGATGGAGCGAAGCGCAATCCGGGAATCATGCTGGCAACGAGGAGCGGCCCCGGATTTCGCGGAGCCTGTCATCGGGCGCGCATTCGCGCGACCCGTTGGCTCCATCGGGGCTACGAGCTTAGGCTAATCGTGCGTCAAGTCGCCTTTGGCTCGTCCGCGAGATGCCGCGCCAGCGCCACCGCAAGCGGACAGATCGCCAGTGCCGTGAGCGCGGTTGCCATGGTGGCGAGTGTCGGGCCGAGCGCGTCGCCGAGCAGGCCATAGAGCACAGGCGCGATCGCGCCGGAGCCGATCGTCCCGGTATAGAACAGTGCGAAAGCGCGCTCGGTCTGATGCTGCGGCGTCAGCTCGGGCACCGTGCCATAGAGCACCGAGGAGGTGCCGTTGAGCATTACGCCGAGCAGCGGCAGCAGCACGATGGCCGGTGCCAGCGGCAACACGAGGACCGCAACGATCAGCGCCGCCGTACCGCCTTCGGTGATCAGCACGGTGCGCAGTGTGCCGACGCGTTCGCCGAGCCAGCCGCAGGTGAATTTGCCCGCGGCGCCGCCGATAAAGACCAGCGCCAGCGCGAGACCGTTGGTCGGCAGCGCGGCGCCCTTGTCGCGCAACAGGAACGGCAGGAAGGTGAGGAAACCCATCCTCACCGCGGTGTCGAGAATTCCGATCGCGAGCAGCCAGGGAAAGCCGCCGCCTGCGCTCGCGCGGTGTGAAGCTGTGCTCGTCTTGTGCTCGGCGCCCTTGCCGACCGGCGGCATCCAGAGCGCGATGCAGACCGCGACGAGCAAGCCTGTAAAGGCAAGCACGAGCAGCGTGTGCCGCCAAGACATGATCACGAGCAGGATCGAGGTCGCAGCGGGGATTGCCGCCTTGCCGAGATCGCCGCTGAAATTGTAGATGCCGAGCGGCGCGCGCGCTCCCGCGCCATAGGCGCGCGACACAGCAGCCGACGCGATCGGATGCTGCGTGCTGGAGCCCGCGCCGGAGAGCGCCAGCGCGAGGCCAAGGCCGATCACTCCGCCGGAGAAGCCGGCGAACACGTAGCCGAGCGCCGACAGCGCCGTGCCCGCGATCAG
The DNA here is from genome assembly GCF_040446015.1 of Bradyrhizobium sp. INPA03-11B. Classification (NCBI taxonomy): domain Bacteria; kingdom Pseudomonadati; phylum Pseudomonadota; class Alphaproteobacteria; order Hyphomicrobiales; family Nitrobacteraceae; genus Bradyrhizobium; species Bradyrhizobium sp. INPA03-11B. Next base: position 6,860 of record NZ_JASGSR010000057.1, on the reverse strand, counting down.
GATGATCTTGCCGTCGATCCGCTCTGCAATCCGCCCGACTGGAATTTGCAGGCCGGCCATGGCGCCGGCATAGAGCCCGCGCAGCAACGCCAGCAGCCCGTAGCTCAGCGCGAATTCGGCCTGCCAGACCGGCAGCAGCACATAGATCAGGTCGGTGTAGCCGTCGTGGAGGGCGTGGTTCAGCCCGGTCACCGTCAGCGTGCGGGTCGCCCGCCGGTCGGCGGGACGGGAGGTGGCAGCTTCAGCTGACACGCTCATCGTCGACCCCCAGCGCAAGAAAATCTAAAGTTAGGGCGGATGGGCATCACGGGATATTTCCAGAAAGAGAAGAAGTACGAAGTGTTTGCAAGGCAATATGCGCCGCCAAAGCGTTTGTCACAAACCAGTAATAATCGGACCATGCGTTAGAAAATCTGGTATTGGGTGGTCCATGTTCGTCCCACGCCGCAGCCTGCCGCCGCTCAATGCGGTCCGCGCCTTCGAGGCCGCGGCTCGGCTTGGCAGTTTCAAGGAAGCTGCTGCTGAACTGAGCGTGACCCATGGCGCCGTCAGTCAGCAGATCCGCCTGCTCGAGGAATGGCTGGGCGCGCCGGCGCTGTTCCGGCGCTCGGTGCGTCGCGTGGTGCTGACGCCGGCAGGTGCGGCGCTGCTGGCGGAGTTCGCTCCGGCGCTCGACCGGATCTCTGCCGCCGTGCAGCAGCATCGCGAGCGGCGTGGCGATGCCGCGGTCGCGGTGCTACGCGTCAACGCGCTCGCGACCTTCAGTCTGCGCTGGCTGCTGCCGCGGATGAGCCGGTTTCGCGCCGAGCATCCTGACATCGAGGTGCGGCTGAGCACATCGAACGATCCGGTGGATGCGCTGCCTGAATCCTTCGATGTCGTGATCCGCGGCGGGCCCGACACCTTTCACGGCTTCTCGTCACGCTTCCTCGTGTCGGAGCGGCGATTGCCGGTGTGCAGTCCGTCATTGCTCGCGCAATTGCCGCTGCGCGAGATCGCGGACCTCTCGCGGCACACGCTGCTGCATGTCACGTCGATGCCGCGGTTGTGGCGCGACTGGCTCACCGAGGCCGGGCAATCCGCACTGGAGCCGGCAGCGGCGCTGACCTTCGATCATTTCTATCTGACGATCCAGGCCGCGCTCGATGGTCTCGGCGTCGCGATGGGTCCGACCGCGCTGATTGCTGACGATCTCGCAGCCGGGCGTCTGGTGACGCCGTTTCCGGCGATCAGCCTGCCGGCGCGGAGCTATTTCGCTTATTTCCCGGCGGGCCGCAGCAACGATCCGCACAGCGCGGTGTTCTGCGACTGGCTTGAGCAGCAGGGCAGAATGACAGGCTGAAGATTATTGCAGATCAGGCCGCCGACGGATCGTCGCCGTCGATTTCCTGCGGCAGGTCGATCACGACACGGCCGCCGGCAAGATCGACCGTCGGCACCACCGCATTGGTGAAAGGCAGCAGCATCGTCGCGCCCTGCGGCGGGGCGATCTCGATGATGTCGCCGGCGCCGAAATTATGGATCGCGATCACCTTGCCGAGCGGCTGCTCGGCCGTCGTCACCGCGGCAAGCCCGATCAAATCGGTGTGGTAATATTCGCCGTCGTCGGTGTCCGGCAGCCGGTCGCGCGGCACGTAGAGCTCGAGACCGTTGAGCCGTTCGGCGTCATCGCGGGTGGCGACGCCCTTCAACGTCACCACCAGATGGTCCTTGGCCTCGCGCGCGTGCGTGACCTCGAACTGGCGCGCGCCGTCCTTGGTCATCAGCGGGCCGTAATCCTTCACGGCCAGTGGATCTTCGGTGAAGGTCCACAGCCGGACGGCGCCGCGCACACCATGCGCAGCGCCGATGCGGGCGACACAGACCGGTGCAGCCACCGTGGTCGCCGTTCAGCTTATGCCTTGGCGGCGGCTTCGGCCTGCGCCTTGCGCTCCTTGCGCGGCACGGCCTTCTCCGGGTTGTTGCGCGGCGCGCGCTTCTTGACGCCGGCGGCGTCGAGGAAGCGGGTCACGCGATCCGACGGCTGCGCGCCCTTGGCGAGCCAGGCCTTCACCTTGTCCATGTCGAGCTTCAGGCGGGCTTCGTTGTCCTTCGGCAGCAGCGGGTTGAAGTGGCCGAGACGCTCGATGAAGCGGCCATCGCGCGGGAAGCGCGAGTCGGCGACGACGACGTGATAGACCGGACGCTTCTTGGTGCCTGCGCGAGCGAGGCGGATAACAACGGACATCTAGTTCTCCTTAAGTGTTGGTTTGAAGTCTGTATTGGTCAGTTACGCCGTCATTGCGAGGAGCGAAGCGACGAAGCAATCCATGTCTCCGCGGGCGGTGAGATGGATTGCTTCGCTGCGCTCGCAATGACGAAAGAGAGTCATTTCTTCTTACCCGGGAAGCCGCCGAGACCCGGCAGCATCGGCTTGCCGGAAAGGCCGGTCAGGCCCGGTACGTTCGGCAGGCCGCCGCGCAGTCCTGCGGGCAAATCCTTCGGCAGGTTGGGCAGACCGCCGCCGGCGCCGCCCTGCATCTTCTCGGCGAGCGCCTTCATCTCCTCGGCCGAGGGCGGCTTCATGCCGCCGCCAAAGCCCATCGCCTGCGCGATGCCGGCGAGCGGGCCGCGCTTGCCGCTTCCCATGGCCTTCATCATGTCGGCCATGTTCCGGTGCATCTTCAGCAGCTTGTTGACGTGCTCGACGCTCTGGCCGGCGCCGGCCGCGATGCGCTTCTTGCGGCTCGCTTTCAGCAGGTCCGGGTTCTTGCGCTCCTGCCGGGTCATCGAATCGATGATCGCGACCTGGCGCTTCAAAATCTTGTCGTCGATGCCGGCCGCCGCGATCTGGTTCTTCATCTTGGAGATGCCGGGCATCATGCCCATCAGGCCGCCGATGCCGCCCATGTTGGCCATCTGCTGCAGCTGTTCGCGCATGTCGTTGAGGTCGAACTGACCCTTGCGCATGCGCTCGGCGGTGCGCGCGGCCTTTTCGGCGTCGATATTGGCGGCAGCCTTCTCGACCAGCGAGACGACGTCGCCCATGCCGAGGATGCGGCCGGCGATGCGGCTCGGATGGAAGTCTTCCAGCGCGTCGGTTTTTTCGCCGGTGCCGATCAGCTTGATCGGCTTGCCGGTCACCGCGCGCATCGACAGCGCGGCGCCGCCGCGGCCGTCACCGTCGACGCGCGTCAGCACGATGCCGGTGAGGCCGACGCGTTCGTCGAACGAGCGCGCGAGGTTGACCGCGTCCTGGCCGGTGAGGCTATCCGCAACCAGCAGCACTTCGTGCGGGTTGGCGGCGGCCTTGATCTCGGCCGCCTCCTTCATCATGTCTTCGTCGAGCGTGGTGCGGCCGGCGGTGTCGAGCAGCACGACGTCGTAGCCGCCGAGCTTGCCGGCTTCGAGTGCGCGCCGCGCGATCTGCGGCGGCATCTGGCCGGCAACGATCGGCAGCGTCGGAATGTCGAGATCGCGGCCGAGCACCGCGAGCTGCTCCATCGCCGCCGGGCGGTAGACGTCGAGCGAGGCCATCAGCACCTTGCGCTTGTCGCGCTGGACCATGCGGCGCGCGAGTTTGGCGGTGGTGGTGGTCTTACCGGAGCCTTGCAGACCGACCATCATGATCGGCACCGGCGGCACGGAGTTGATGTCTATGGTCTGGCCGTCGGAGCCGAGCGTGGCGACGAGCTCGTCATGGACGATCTTCACCACCATCTGGCCCGGCGTCACCGACTTGACGACGGTTGCGCCGATCGCCTGCTCGCGGACCCGATCGATGAAGCTGCGGACCACTTCGAGCGCGACGTCGGCCTCGAGCAGCGCGCGGCGCACCTCGCGCATCGCGGCATCGACGTCCTTTTCGGTCAGCGCACCGCGCCCCGTCAGACGGTCGAGAATGCCACCAAGCCGTTCCGACAGATTGTCGAACAATGCCGTTGTCCTCTTTTCACCTCGCCCCGCTTGCGGGGAGGGGTCGGATCGCCCTTGCGATCCGGGTGAGGGGGTACAGGACTATCCACGCGCATCATGCGCGGAGAGAGCCCCTCACCCCGACCCTCTCCCCGCAAGAGCGGGGCGAGGGAGAAGGAAATCCAAACACTTTCGCGCCCGAGGGCGCATCGCGCTGTCGGGCGTTGGCCTCTGGCCTCCAGGACCAGTCGGCGGGTCGAAAAGACGAAGCTTTCCGAGAAAGTCGCGGCGTTAAACGCTGCCGGGGCGGCAAAGTCAAGGAAAGTTTCGCCGCAGCCCGCTTGGGTCTGACCCTAAGATGTTGAAATTACGTCGTTTTGCTCCGTCGATGCCGAATTCGCCGCTGCCACCCATATAAACGGAGCCTGCCTCCTATTCGGGAACCCGCTTGCCCATCACCCGCCGCCGCGTTCTTGCAACCTTGACCGGAGCCGCCGCTGCGATCGGCGTGCCCTCGATCTGGATGACCTACATGAAAACTTACGACGGCCCCGTCTCGGATCATTTCGACGGACTACACTTCTTCGATCCCGACGGCTCGCCGCCGAAATCGCTCGGCGAGGTGCTGCGCTGGCAGTTCGGGGGCGGCCGGAAACGCGCGGTCTGGCCGGAATGGGCGCCAAGCCCCCATGCCGATACGCCGCCGCCGCGCGTCGAGGGCGACAAGGTGCGGCTCTGCTTCGTCGGCCATGCCAGCTGGCTGATCCAGACCTCAGGTCTCAACATCCTGGTCGATCCGGTGTGGTCGATGCGCGCCTCGCCGTTCAGCTTTGCCGGGCCGAAGCGGCACAATGATCCCGGCATTGCCTTCGACAAATTGCCTCACATCGACGTCGTGCTGGTGTCGCACGGCCATTACGACCATCTCGATGTCGCTACGCTGTCGAAGCTGCATGCCGCGTTTGCGCCGCGCGTCATCACGCCGCTCGGCAATGATGTGACGATGCGTGCATCCGATGCTGCGATCAAGGTCGAGGCGTTCGACTGGCATCAGCGCGTCGAACTTGGCGGCGGCGTTGCCGCAACGCTGGTGCCGACGCGGCACTGGTCGGCGCGCGGCCTGTTCGATCGCAACAAGGCGCTGTGGGCGAGCTTCGTGGTGGAGACGCCGGCCGGCAAGCTCTACATCGTCTGCGATTCCGGCTACGGCGACGGCCGGCATTTCCGCCGGGTTGCCGAGGCGCATGGACCCTTAAGGCTCGCGATCCTGCCGATCGGCGCTTATGAGCCGCGCTGGTTCATGCAGGACCAGCACATGAACCCGGAGGATGCGGTGAAGGCGCTGGCCGATTGCGGGGCCGCCCAGGCGCTGGCGCATCACCACGGCACATTTCAATTGACCGACGAGGCGATCGACGCGCCCGAGATCGCGCTCGGCCAAGCGCTCGATGCGGCAAAAGTGCCGCGGGAGAAATTTGTCGCGTTGAAGCCGGGGCAGGCGTTCGAGATTTAACCGCTGTCGTCCCGGGCAAGCGAAGCGCGACCCGGGACCCATAACCACAAATGCCGATTGTTGGACAACGCTGGAGCCACCGCTCGCTAGAACGACTGGGTCCTGTGGTTATGGGTCCCTGCTTTCGCAGGGACGACAGCGACTTACTTCTCCTTGATCGCCCAGGAGACACTCACATTGACCGTGAGGGTTTCCTCGCCCTGCGCCACCGGCGTCGGTGCCGCAGCGAATCCCGCCGTGGCCATCTTGGCGCGGAACATCGGCACCGGCGCCGAACCGACCTCCGCGATGTTCAACGGCGCGCCGAGCGTGACGCCAGCGGCCTTGGCGTAGATCTCCGCCTTGCGGCGGGCGTCGGCGACAGCCTTTTCGCGAGCGTCGTCGAGCAGTTTCGAGGCCTGCGACACCGAGAAATTGAGTGCGCCGATATCGTTGGCGCCGGCGCCCACCAGCACGTCGATGACGCTGGCAACCTTGCTGACATCGTGCAGCTTGATCGTGACGCGATTGCTCGCGTGGTAACCGACGATGCTGGGCGGCGCGTTCGACGACGACGGCGGACGGTTGGCGAATTGCGGCTGCAGCGACAGCCGCGAGGTCTGATAATCCTTCTCCGCGATGCCGGCGCCCTTCAGCGCCGCCAGCACCTTGCCCATCGTCACGTTGTTGGCTTCGGTGGCCTCGCGTGCGGTCTTGCCGTCGGTCGTGACGCCCGCGTCGAGCTGTGCCTGGTCCGGCGCCGCCGACACGGTGGCCTCGCCGGTGACCGAGATCGCCGGCGGGAAGTCGGAATCGGCCATTGCGGGTGCAGCGAGCAGGGTGGTTGCGAGGAGGGCGGCGGCGAAGAGGAGGCCAAGGGGAAGGCGATGGGTCATCTGGTTCACTTCAGGGGTACGTAGACGTTGATCACAAGCTTGTCTTCGGCGGTCTTCAGCGGATCGGTGATGTATTCCTCGATGAAGGTGTCCTTGGCTTCGAGCTTCTTGTCGTCGAGGTGATTGGTGATCGCCTCATAGGTGTTGTCCATGTTGTCGTAGGAACCGCGGTGGACGAACTTCAGCGCCTTGCCGTCGGGCGAATTGCCCATGCTCATGTTCTTGCCGAGGTTCTTCGCATCCTGATCGACCGGGATTTCGGCGATGAAGGTGAAGCCGGTGTCGTCGGTCGAGGTGTAGACGATCATCGGGTTGCCCGATGCCTTGATGCCGTCCTTGTCGAGCAGGGCGGTGAGCTGCTTGAACGCCTCGATCAGCGCGTCGAAGGCGGAATCCCAATTGGCCGTGCCCTTCAGCATCACGACCTTCTTCGGCTCCAGCGTGAACGGCTCGCCGAACGGGTCGGCGGTCTGCACCGGGGCGGCCGGCGGCGGCGCCGGGGTCTGTGACGCGGCGGGGCTGTCAGCCGGCGACTTGGTCTCGGCCGGCGGGGGCACGGGCGTCGCCCTGTCTCTTAT
>NZ_JASGSR010000056.1:0-51822 GCF_040446015.1 Bradyrhizobium sp. INPA03-11B | reverse complement strand
ATGTGAGGCGGGGTGGGGTGATCTCTCCACTCGGGCAGCGCCCGACATAAGAGACCTTCACCCCACCTCGGTTCGCATTGCATGCGAACCGATCCTCCCCCTCCAGGGGAGGATGAAGCGGCACGCTTGCGCTCGCACCTCAGCGATAACGGCGACGCCGCTGCGCGGGGGCGATGGTCCGAGATTCGTGAATGCTCTGCCCCCGCCGCGATCATCCCGCCCAAAAAATCCCCAGCTAAAGTTCCCCATTTTCGCTTTGCTTTCGTTTTTGGTTGTGATCTACTCCAATCCGAAAGTAAAACCGTCAAAGCGAAGGCGGTTGCCGGGGGAAGCGTTCTTTGGACCGAATTTACGACCTCGCCATCATTGGAGGCGGCGTTAATGGCTGCGGCATCGCGCGCGATGCGGCGGGCCGGGGCAATTCTGTTTTCCTCTGTGAAATGAATGACTTGGCTAGTGGGACGTCGTCCTGGTCGACCAAGCTCGTGCATGGCGGCCTGCGCTATCTCGAATATTACGAGTTTCGTCTGGTGCGCGAGGCGCTGATCGAGCGCGAGATCCTCTGGCAGATCGCGCCCCATATCATTCGTCCGCTGCGTTTCGTTTTGCCGCACCACGCGGGCCTGCGCCCGGCCTGGCTGCTGCGACTCGGCCTCTTCCTCTACGACCATATCGGCGGCCGGCATCTGCTGCCGGCGACGCGCTCGGTCGATCTGACGCGCGACGTGGTCGGCAAGCCGCTGATCCCCGGCCGCTACACCAAGGGCTTCGAATATTCCGACTGCTTCGTCGACGACGCGCGGCTGGTTGCGCTAACGGCGCGCGATGCCGCCGATCGCGGCGCCGAGATCCGCACCCGTACCCGCGCGGTCGAGACCCGGCAGGTCGACGGCGTCTGGCACGTCACGGTCGAGGATACGACGAGCGGTTCGCGTGAGACGATCAAGTCGCGCGTGCTGGTCAATGCCGGCGGTCCCTGGGTCGAACAGGTGCTGGCGTCAGGCGCCGGCGTCAATGCGCGGGCCAAGGTGCGGCTGGTGCAGGGCTCGCACATCGTGGTGCCCAAGCTCTACGACCACGACCGCGCCTACATCTTCCAGAATGCCGACGGCCGCATCATCTTCGTGATTCCCTATCAGGACGAATTCTCGCTGATCGGCACCACCGATCGCGACTATGACGGCGATCCGGCCAAGGTGAAGGCGACGCAGGAGGAGATCGAGTATCTCTGCGCCTCCGCCAGCGAATACCTTGCCAAGTCGGTGAAGCCGCAGGACGTGGTCTGGAACTACTCCGGCGTGCGTCCGCTCTATGACGACGGCGCGAGCGAGGCCAAGGCCGCGACCCGCGATTATGTGTTCGAGCTCGATACGCCTGGTGGTGCGCCGCTACTCTCGATCTACGGCGGCAAGATCACGACCTATCGCCGGTTGTCCGAAGAGGCGCTGGAGCGGCTCGCGCCTTATCTCAAGGGCGCGAAAGCGCAGGAGGGCTGGACCGGCAAGGCGCCGCTGCCGGGCGGCGACATGGATGTGTCGGCGGTCGCGGCGCTGAGCGCCGAGCTAGTTCGCAACCATCCATTCCTCGCGCAGCCCCATGCCAATCGTCTCGCGCGCGCCTACGGCACGCGCGCCGGCAAGGTCCTCGGCAATGCAGCATCGGCTGAAGATCTCGGCCGTTCCTTCGGCGCCACCTTGACGGAGAGTGAAGTCCGGTACCTGATGGCGAACGAATGGGCTCGGACCGCGGAAGATGTCGTCTGGCGACGATCCAAGCTGGGCTTGCGGATGACGGCGGGTGAAATCGCCGCGCTCGACGAGTGGATGGCCGCCAACCGCGTGTCCGGTGAACGTCCCCTCCGCGAAGCGGGAGGACGGGCATGAGCGTTACACTGCAGAATGTCACGCGAACCGTGGATGGCATTCCGACCATCCGCGATGTGTCGCTGACGCTGGAGCGTGGCACGCTCAGCGTGCTGCTCGGACCGACGCTGTCGGGCAAGACCTCGATCATGCGGCTGCTCGCCGGGCTCGACAAACCAGCCACCGGCCGCGTGCTGGTCGACGGCAAGGACGTCACCGGCGCCGACGTGCGGCAGCGCTCGGTCGCGATGGTCTATCAGCAGTTCATCAACTATCCCTCGCTGACGGTGTACGAGAACATCGCCTCGCCGTTGCGGGTACAGGGCAAGCCGAAGGCCGAGATCGAGAAGCGCGTGGCGGAAGCGGCCGCCCTGTTGCGGCTCGAGCCCTACCTCAAGCGCACGCCGCTGCAGCTCTCCGGCGGCCAGCAGCAGCGCACGGCGATCGCGCGCGCGCTGGTCAAGGGCGCCGACCTGGTGCTGCTCGACGAGCCGCTCGCCAACCTCGATTACAAGTTGCGCGAGGAGCTGCGCGCCGAGCTGCCGCGCATCTTCGAGGCGTCGGGTGCGATCTTCGTCTATGCCACCACCGAGCCGTCGGAAGCGCTGCTGCTCGGCGGCGACACGGTGTGCATGTGGGAAGGCCGGGCGCTGCAGACCGGCGCGACGCCGAAGGTCTACCGGCATCCCGACACGCTGCGCGTCGCGCAGGTGTTCTCCGATCCGCCGCTCAACATCATCGGCATCGAGAAGAAGGGTGACCGGGTGATCTATGCGGGCGGCGAGCAGGCGCCCGCGGCCGGGCTCTATGCCGGTCTGCCCGACGGCGCCTACCGGATCGGCTTCCGCGCGCACCAGCTCGAGGTCGGTAGCGCTGCGAGCGGCAGCCACAAATTCGCTGCCACCGTGACCGTGACCGAGATCACCGGCTCGGAGAGCTTCGTCCACGTTCATGTCCACGATTCGAACTGGGTCGCGGTACTGCACGGCGTGCATGAATATGAACCCGGGCAGGTGCTCGACGCCGCGCTCGATCCCGACAACATCTTCGTGTTCGACGCGGCCGACCGCCTCGTCGCTTCACCTGCAACGACTTTCTCGAAGTGAGGGAGATGCTTCATGGCCCGCATTGACCTCGTCGATCTCGCGCAGTCCTACAACGGCAATGACGCGCCGCTGGAATCCTTTGCGCTGAAGCCGGTCACCATGACCTGGCGGCAGGGTGGCGCCTATGCGTTGCTCGGGCCGTCCGGCTGCGGCAAGACCACGCTGCTCAATCTGATCTCCGGCATCGTGACGCCGTCGCGCGGCCAGATCCTGTTCGACGGCAAGGACATCACGCCGCTGTCGACGCAGAAGCGCAACATCGCGCAGGTGTTCCAGTTCCCTGTGATCTACGACACCATGACGGTGGGCGAGAACCTGGCCTTCCCGCTGAAGAACCGCGGTATCGCCAAGGCCGAGGTCGATGCACGGGTCAAGCAGATCGCCGGCCTGCTCGACCTCACGCCGTATCTGAACCGCAAGGCGACGCGGCTCACCGCCGACGCCAAGCAGAAGATCTCGCTCGGCCGTGGCCTGGTGCGCTCCGACGTCGCCGCCGTGCTGTTCGACGAACCGCTGACCGTGATCGATCCCGAGCTGAAATGGCAGCTGCGCTCCAAATTGAAGGCGCTGCATCGCGAGCTCGACCTCACGATGATCTACGTCACCCACGACCAGACCGAGGCGCTGACCTTCGCCGATACCGTCGTCGTCATGCATGACGGCCGCGTGGTGCAGAGCGGCACGCCGGCCGAATTGTTCGACAAGCCGGCGCACACTTTCGTCGGCTATTTCATCGGCTCGCCCGGCATGAACATCGTGCCGGCCGAGGTCTCGGGCCACGAGGCGCGGATCGACGGCCACGTCATCGGCCTGCATCGAAACTATGGTGTCCTGCCGCCCGGCAAAAAGATCGAGATTGGCGTGCGGCCCGAATTCGTCGACGTAGCTCCGCCCGCATCCGGGCTGCTCTCGGCCACCATCGAGCGGATCGACGATCTCGGCCGCATCCAGTTCGCCCGCGTTCGCGTCGGCAACACCAAGCTCGCGGCACGCGTGCCGCCGGGCTTCTCGGTCTCCGGCGACACCGCCGGTCTCGTTTTCAATCCCGCCTATGTCCACGTCTATGCCGACAGCCATTTGGTGGAAGGGGTCGCCTGATGGACAAGACGATCAACCAAAAAGCCTGGTTTCTGGTGCTGCCGGTGTTCCTGGTGGTCGCGTTCTCGGCGGTACTGCCGCTGATGACGGTCGTGAACTATTCGATGCAGGACACGTTCGGCAACAACCAGTTCTTCTGGAACGGCGTCGGCTGGTTCAAGGAGCTGCTCGATCCCTCGACCGATCTCGGCGGCCGCTTCCTGGCCTCGCTCGGCCGCAACTTGTTCTTCTCCGCCGTGATCCTGGCGATCGAGGTGCCGCTCGGCATCATCGTCGCACTGTCGATGCCGCGTGAGGGCTGGAGCGTCGCGGCCTGCCTCGTCATCCTCGCACTGCCGCTGCTGATTCCGTGGAACGTGGTCGGCACCATCTGGCAGATCTTCGGCCGGCCCGATATCGGCCTGCTTGGCTATGTGCTGAACCATCTCGGCTTCAACTACAATTACGTCGCCAACGACATCGACGCCTGGGTCACGGTCATCGTGATGGATGTCTGGCACTGGACCAGCCTCGTCGCGCTGCTGTGCTACGCCGGCCTGAAGTCGATCCCCGACGCCTATTACCAAGCGGCGCAGATCGACGGCGCCTCGCGCTGGGCGGTGTTCAAGGCGATCCAGCTGCCGAAGATGAACCGCGTGCTCTTGATCGCGGTGCTGCTGCGCTTCATGGACAGCTTCATGATCTACACTGAGCCGTTCGTGGTCACCGGCGGCGGTCCCGGCAACTCGACGACCTTCGTCTCGATCGAGCTCGTCAAGATCGCGCTCGGCCAGTTCGACCTCGGCAAGGCCGCGGCGCTGTCGCTGGTCTACAATCTGATCATCCTGATCGTGTGCTGGGTGTTCTACACCGTGATGACCAACGCCGGCACCGAACGTAAGGCCGTGGCGCAGGGCGAGCCGGCGGCCGAGCCCAAGCCAGCGGCCGCACCCAGGCCCGCAGGCGTGCTCAAACCGAAGGAAGGAGTGGCCTGATGCACTCGATCCCCGGTCGTCGCCTCATCATGGCGCTGTTTTTGATCTTCCTGCTGTTGCCGATCTACTGGCTCGTCAACATGAGCTTCAAGACCAACGCCGAGATCGTCTCGACGATGACGCTGTGGCCGCATACGCCGACGCTGCAGCACTACCGGCGCATCTTCACCGACGAGAGCTGGTATTCCGGCTACATCAATTCGCTGGAATATGTCGTCATCAACACCGTGATCTCGATCGCGGTGGCGTTGCCGGCGGCCTATGCGTTCTCGCGCTACCGCTTCCTCGGCGACAAGCATCTGTTCTTCTGGCTGCTGTCCAACCGCATGGCGCCGGCGGCGGTCTATGCGCTGCCGTTCTTCAACCTCTATTCGGCGATCGGCCTGTTCGATACGCCGTGGGCTGTCGCGCTCGCGCACTGCATCTTCAACGTGCCGCTGGCGGTGTGGATCCTCGAAGGCTTCGTCTCGGGCGTGCCGCGCGAGATCGACGAGACCGCGTTCCTCGACGGCTATTCGTTCCCGCGCTTCTTCATCAAGATCCTGGTGCCGCTGATCGCGAGCGGGATCGGCGTCGCCGCCTTCTTCTGCTTCATGTTCTCATGGGTCGAACTGCTGCTGGCGCGCACGCTGACCTCGGTGCAGGCCAAGCCGATCGCGGCGATCATGACGCGCACGGTCTCGGCTGCCGGCATGGACTGGGGCCTGCTTGCCGCGGCCGGCGTGCTCACCATCATCCCAGGCGCGCTGGTGATCTGGTTCGTGCGCAACTACATCGCGCGCGGCTTCGCGCTCGGCCGAGTCTAGGAGGCAATCATGGAATCCATCGCATGGATGGCATGGACGTGGCCGACCGCAATCTTCTTCGTGCTGCTTGCCTCTACGCTCGGGATGATGACCTGGCTCGCGATCGCCTATCCCGAAGCGGAGCGGGTCGGCGTGCTGCGGATTCCGACCACGCGTGGCGACCGTCTGTTCGTCTCGCTGGTGCTGGCGGCGGTGATCCATTTGCTGTGGATCGGCCTCGTCGGCACCGATCCGATTTTCACCCTGCCGATCGGGGAGGGCATTGATATTTCGAGCCTGTGGCTCGCAACACTGATTTCGCTTGGCTCAGCTGCGGTGATCTTTCGCACCGTCTGAGAGGCGAAAAAGAGCAGATCCGGGGTCTACCCGGACCTGGGGTACTTAGTTTGTCGCTGCAACCGGAGGAATCAACATGCGACACTTGAGAAAGACCAAGGATAGTCTTCTGACCATGACCAGCGTCGTCGCGCTGGCTGTGGCATCAGTGGCTATCGCCGCGCCGGCTCGCGCCGACGAGGCGGCCGCGAAGAAGTGGATCGACAGCGAATTCCAGCCGTCGACCCTCTCCAAGGACGACCAGATGAAGGAAATGCAGTGGTTCATCAAGGCCGCTGCGCCCTTCAAGGGCATGGAGATCAACGTCGTCTCCGAAACCCTGACGGTGCACGAATATGAATCCCGCACGCTCGCCAAGGCGTTCGAGGAGATCACCGGCATCAAGGTCAAGCACGACATCATCCAGGAAGGTGACGTCGTCGAGAAGATCCAGACCCAGATGCAGTCCGGCAAGAACGTCTATGACGGCTGGATCAACGATTCCGACTTCATCGGCACCCACTTCCGTTACGGCCAAGCCGTCGACCTGACGGAATGGATGAAGGGCGAAGCCAAGGACGTCACCGACCCGATGCTCGACATCGACGACTTCATCGGCAAGTCGTTCACCACGGCACCGAACGGTCACCTCTATCAGCTGCCCGACCAGCAGTTCGCGAACCTCTATTGGTTCCGCTACGACTGGTTCACCAACCCGGAATACAAGGCCAAGTTCAAGGCCAAGTATGGCTACGATCTCGGCGTGCCCGTGAACTGGTCGGCCTATGAAGATATCGCCGAGTTCTTCACCAACGACGTCAAGGAGATCAACGGCGTCAAGGTCTACGGCCATATGGACTATGGCAAGAAGGATCCCTCGCTCGGCTGGCGTTTCACCGACGCCTGGCTGTCGATGGCCGGCAACGGCGACAAGGGTCTCCCGAACGGCCTGCCGGTCGACGAATGGGGCATCCGCATGGAAGGCTGCCGTCCGGTCGGCTCGTCGGTCGAGCGTGGCGGCGACGTCAACGGCCCGGCGTCGGTCTACTCGATCGTCAAGTATCTCGACTGGATGAAGAAGTATGCTCCGCCGCAGGCCCAGGGCATGACCTTCTCCGAGTCGGGCCCGGTGCCCTCGCAGGGCAACATCGCCCAGCAGATCTTCTGGTACACCGCCTTCACCGCCGACATGGTGAAGCCGGGCATCGCCGTGATGAACGCGGACGGTACGCCGAAGTGGCGTATGGCTCCGTCGCCGCACGGCTCGTACTGGAAGGACGGCATGAAGCTCGGCTACCAGGACGTGGGTTCGGCCACGCTCTTGAAGTCGACCCCGGTGGATCGCCGCAAGGCGGCCTGGCTCTATCTGCAGTTCATCGTCTCCAAGACGACGAGCCTGAAGAAGAGCCAAGTCGGTCTCACCTTCATCCGTGAATCCGACATCTGGGACAAGTCGTTCACCGAGCGTGCGCCGAAGCTCGGCGGCCTGATCGAGTTCTACCGCTCGCCCGCGCGCGTGCAGTGGACCCCGACGGGCAACAACGTGCCTGACTATCCGAAGCTCGCTCAGCTGTGGTGGCAGAACATCGGCGATGCGTCGTCCGGTGCGAAGACGCCGCAAGCTGCGATGGACGCGCTCGCCGCGGCCCAGGATTCGGTGATGGAGCGTCTTGAGAAGTCCGGTGTGCAGGGCGCCTGCGGACCGAAGCTGAACAAGAAGGAAACCGCCGAGTACTGGTACAAGAAGGCCGAGAAGGACGGCACCATCGCTCCGCAGCGCAAGCTCGCGAACGAGAAGCCGAAGGGCGAAACGATCGACTACGACACCCTGATCAAGTCGTGGCCGGCCAGCCCGCCCAAGCGCGCCGAAGCGAAGTAAGGCGGTAAGGCTTGACCGCCCACGCCATCCGAAAACTGCGAAAGGCCGGGAGGGATCCCGGCCTTTTTTGCTTGATCGACGCCTGTATCCGGCGGAGTGGAGCCCCCTTCGGGATTGTGCTCAAATGACGCGATGAGGTCATCATGCGTCGCCTCGTCATCGCATCATGATCGGGGAGTTCACCATGCGCATGATTTTTCGCTGCGATCCGCGGCTTGCCGAGCATCTGCCGCGGCCGTTCCCGGCCCGCAGTGCGTTGCCCGATTGGCTGCGCGCGATGCCGGCGAAGGCGCATTCCGACATCCACGATCGCGACATCCGCACGGTCAAGCAATGTCCGCCCTTCGTCGATGCGATGGCCTACGGGGTCATGATCCCGCTGCCTTGCGATATCAGGGTCGAGCGCGGCGCGTTCGCATGGGACTGGGACATTCCGGAGCCGGCAACGCATGGCCATCCGCGCGCGCCGCTCAGCTTCCATCCGGTCGCGCAATTCGCCGGCGCGCCGTTCGCCAACGGGCAGGCTGCGCTGAAATTCAACAGCTTCTGGACCATCGAGCTCGAACCGGGCTGGTCGCTGTTCGCGACGCATCCGGTCAATCGCGACGACCTGCCGTTTCGGCTGATCTCGGGCCTCGTTGACGCCGACCGGTTTCACGACGGCGGGATCAATTTCCCGGCGGTCTGGACCCAGCCTGGTTTCGCCGGCGTGTTGCCGAAGGGGACGCCGGTCGCGCAATGCTTCGCAGTGCCGCGCGAGGCCCCCGAACTGGTGTTCGAAGCCTTCGACGATGCACACCGCGAAGCCTATGCGAAAGTGGTCGGCGAGGTGCTGGCCGCGCCCAATGTCTATCGCAAGCATTTCCGCGCCAAGCGCGGTCGGCTAGTTACTTAAGGCCGCGCGCAGCGCGCCCTCGTCAAGCCACAGGCGGCCATGTGAGGCCGAGGTCAGCGCCATCGCGATCGATCCGAACAATTTTGGACGCAGGCCATAGGCGAGCGTAAAGGCCTGCATCGCGGCGTCGGGCTCGCCGCCCTCCTGCAACGCGATCCCCAGATTGAGCGCGGCTTCCGCGTAATCCGGCTTGATCTCGAGTGCCTTGCGATAGGCCCGTGTAGCGCCTTCATGGTCGCGCAAATCCTGTTTGGCCACGCCGAGATCGAACCACACCGAGGCCGGCGCTGGGCTCGCGGTGGCACGCGCAAGCAGGCTCGCGGCCTTGGCGAGCTCGCCATCCTCCCAGGCCAGCCGGCCGAGCCTCGCATTGGCCTCCTGATGCTCGGGGATGGCCTTGAGGATCGCTTCCCAGGCCTCGCGGGCCTGCGCCTTGCGGCCGGCCAGATCCAGCGTGCGCGCCTTCTCGACGAAGACATCGCGCTGCGGTTTCAGCGCGATGGCGCGCTCGAGCTGCGCCAGCGCCGCATCGAATTCTCCATCGGCACGGGCGAGGCGCGCGGCGAGCAGCCGCGCCGCGGCATTGTCGGGGCGCCGCGCCAGGCTGGTCGCGACATGCCCACGGGCCGGCGCGATCTCGCCTTTGGCAAACAGCACGGCGGCCAGCAGGTGGCTCAGCATCGGCTCGCCGGGCTGACGTGAAAGGCCGCGCTCGCAAAGCGCGATCGCCTCGTCGTGCCGGCCACCGTTGAAGGCCGTAGTGGCGCGTCGAACGATATCCTCTGCGTTGTCCTTGCTCATTCCGTGCATGACCTTCAGGCTCGTTCGTCACGCGCCATGCTATGCGGCACTGGAGGCCGTGGCCAGCGCTTACCGCGACACGGAGTGGCCAACTGCCGGCCGCGAAGAGCGGTGAGGCCGTCGACGCATGAAAATGGCCCGGAGCGCTGATGCACTCTGGGCCATTTGATTGATGGGACGTTGTGTTACTCCGCCGGTTCGGTCGCCTTCAGCGTCGGGTAATCCGTGTAGCCCTTGGCGCCGCCGCCGTAGAAGGTCGCCTTGTCCCACGCGTTGAGCGGGGCGCCGGCCTTGAGCCGCTCGACCAGGTCGGGGTTGGAGATGAATGGCTTGCCGAATGCGATCAAATCGGCCGCGCCTGCCTCCAGCACCTTCTCCGCCAGCGCGAAGTCGTAGCCGTTGTTGGCGATGTAAGTCTGCTTGAAACGCTTGCGCAGCGAGGCGTAGTCGAACGCCACATTGTCGCGCGGGCCGCCGGTCGCGCCCTCGATGACGTGGATATAGGTCAGCTTCAGCGCGTTGAGCTGGTCGACGATGTGGTCGAACAGCGGCTGCGGATTGGAATCGGAGACGTCGTTGGCCGGCGTCACCGGCGAGATGCGGATGCCGGTGCGGTCAGCGCCGGCCTCTTTAGCGACCGCCTTGGAGACTTCCAGCATCAGCTGCGCGCGTTTCTCGATCGAGCCGCCATAGGCGTCGGTGCGCTTGTTGGTGCTGTCCCGGGCGAACTGGTCGAGCAGATAGCCGTTGGCGCCGTGGATCTCGACGCCGTCGAAGCCGGCCGCCAGCGCGTTCGCGGTGCCGCGCTTGAAGTCCTCGATGATCCCGGGGATCTCCGACAGTTCGAGCGCGCGCGGCTCGGACACGTCGGCGAAGGTGCCGTTCACGAAGGTCTTGGTCTTGGCGCGGATCGCGCTCGGCGCCACCGGCGCGCCGCCGTTCGGCTGCAGCGAGGTATGCGAGATGCGGCCGACATGCCAGATCTGGATGAAGATGCGGCCGCCGCGCTCATGCACGCGATCGGTGACCTTGCGCCAGGCTTCGACCTGCTCCTTCGAATAGATGCCGGGCGTGTCCTGATAGCCCTGGCCCTGCTGCGAGACTTGGCTCGCCTCGGTGATCAGGAGGCCGGCGGAGGCGCGCTGGCCGTAGTAGTCCACCGCGAGCGGGCTTGGCACCATGCCGGGCGGCACCGCGCGGTTGCGCGTCAGCGGCGCCATCACCAGGCGGTTCGGCAAGGTCAGCGCGCCCAGCTGGTAGGGCTCGAGGAGTTTGGTCGATTGGCTCATGTGAAATGTTCCAGACAATGATCGATGAGGGAGAGTTGTGCATTGCGGCGACGAGCGCAATGGCCCGTCCGCAGATCAGCCGCGCACGATTCCGCCCATGTGGCCGGCATCGAGGAACAGGGTGTGCGCGTTCACATAGGAGGATTCATTCGAAATCAGGAACAGCGCAGAATAGGCGACCTCCCAGCCGGTGCCCTGACGGCCGAATGGCACTGTCACGGCGCGGTCCGATCGCCGGCGGCTGGCATCGCGGCCCATCGGCGTATCCATGAAGCCGGGCGCGATCACATTACAGCGAATGCCCTTGTCCTCGCCGGCCCGCGCGATCGCCCGGCCGAGCGCGATCTGCGCCGCCTTGGAGGATTCATAGGCCGGGTTGCGGCCGCCGGCGCGCTGGCTCGCCATCGACGAGATCAGGATGATCGCGCCGCCCGGCGCCATCACCTCGAGCGCCTTCTGCGCGAACAGCATGTGGCTGCGCACATTGACGGCGTAGTCGCGATCCCAGGCTTCTGCCGTCATCTTGGGCAGCGACAGGCCGGAGGAGATGCCGACATTCAGTGCCAGCCCGTCGAGCCCGCCGAGTTTCTGCGCGCAGCGTTCGACCGCGGGCGCGATCGCAGCGACGTCGGAGACATCGACCACATCGGTGAAGGCCTTGCCGCCTTCTTTTGTGATCTGCGCGACGGTGCCGTCGGCGGCGTCCTTGTTGACGTCGAGGCAGGCGACCGAGGCGCCCTCGCGCGCGAATAGCACGCTCATGGCGCGGCCATTGCCGATTGGCGGTTCCTCGTCAACGGTTGTGCGCTGTCCCGCTCCGACCACGATGATACGGCGGCCGGCAAGGCGGCCGTGGCTCTTTGCCAATCCCAGCGCCTCGGCGTGCAGCGATGAGGAGGGATCGATGGCTTTCGGTGCGTGGGTTGTGGTCGACATTGGCGTGCTCCCTGACGTCTTGTTGTTGTCAGGGAGCAGTAGCACGGCTGTGCGTGTGAGGCTAAAATCCCGCGGCGGGGAATATCGCGTCAGCTGACGCCGAGGAAATCGCGCTTGCCGACCTCGACGCCGTTGTGGCGCAGGATGTCGTGCGCGGTCACGGCGTGGAAATAGAAGTTCGGGAACGAGAACGCGCTGAGGAATTGCTGACCCTTCAGGGTCATGGTGCGGTCCGGGCCGATCGGGAAGGTGACGTCCCTGGCGTCCGCGCCGTCGAACTGCTCCGGCTTGAACGACTTCACATAGTCGATCGTCTTGGCCAGCCGCTGCTTCAGTTCGCCAAAACTCTTCTCGGTGTCGGGCGTCGACGGCACTTCGCTATGGGTCAGCCGCGCGCAGCCGCGTGCGGCGTGGTCGCAGACCAGCTGGATCTGCTTCGCCAACGGCAGCATGTCCGGATAGAGCCGCGATCCCAGCAGCACCTCGGGCGCGATCTTCTTCGCTTCGCAATGCGCCTCGGCCTTGGTCAGCTCGCCGGTGAGGCTGCTCAGGATCTGCAAATATGCGGGGACGACGGCGTCATGAAAGGACATGGGGATGCTCCCTGGTGCTGATGAAAGTCCGGATGTTACCGAACGGCGATGCTGCAAATGGGGCCGCGGTTGGAAGAATACAACTGCGGGGAGCTGTAACAGTCGGTCAAATATTTCTTTGTTTTCCGTCATCCTGAGGAGCGCGAAGCGCGTCTCGAAGGATGCACGGCCCGGCCGGTGGCCGTCGACCCTTCGAGACGCGCGTACCGCGCTCCTCAGGGTGACGGGGAGAGAGCGGCGGCTGGTTCTCGCCTCACCGCGTCCCCGGCACCGCGGCGTCCGCGGCCGGCTGGGTGCGGCCGCCGCCGCGCATCCGCGCGAGCAGCTCAGCAGTCGGCCAGGAATCCGCCGGCAGGCCGTATTTCATCTGCATCGCCTTCACTGCGCTGCGGCTCGCCTGGCCGAGCACGCCGTCGATCTTGCCGACGTCGTAGCCGGCGCGTGCCAAGAGCCCCTGCAGCTCCTTGATCTCGCCAAACGGCAGCTGCGCGACCGGCGCGTGCGGCCGTTGCATCGGCGGCGCGCCCGCGATGCGGCCGGCGAGATAACCGGCGGTGGTCGAGTAGATCAGCGAGTTATTCCATTCGGTGTAGGCGGCGAAATTCGGATAAGCGAGGAACGCCGGGCCCATCCGGCCCATCGGCAGCAGCAGCGAGGCCGGCATCTCGTCATTCGGCAGCGCCTTGCCGTCGGTCAAGGTGACGCCGAGCGCAACCCATTTCGAGCGCGGCAGCTTGATCGTGAGGTCGGCCTGGTCCCACGGGAAATTCGCGGCCTGCGGCACGCGCACCTCCTGCAGCCATGGCTCGCCGCGCCGCCACTTCAATCCATTGGCGATGTAGTTCGCGGTCGAGCCGATCACGTCGGGGCCGCTCGCGAGCAGATTGCGATGGCCGTCGCCGTCATAGTCGACGGCATAATTGAAATAGTGCGTCGGCAGGAATTGCGTCTGGCCGAGTTCGCCTGCCCACGAGCCGATCATCTCGTCGGGCGTCAGGTCACCGCGCTCGATGATCTTCAGCGCCGCGATGGTCTCGCCCTGGAACATCTCCGAGCGGCGGCAATCATAGGCCAGCGACACCAGCGACTTCAGCGTCGGCAGATTGCCCATCTGGACGCCGAAATCGCTCTCCAGCCCCCAGAACGCGGCGATGACAGCCGGCGGCACGCCGTACTCCTTCTCGGCGCGGGCGAACGCGGCCGCATAGGTCCGGATGTATTGCTGGCCCTGCTGCATGCGATAGTTCGCAGCCATGCGGCCGGCGAACTGGGTGAATATCTGGCCAAACACGCGCTGGCCGCGGTCGCGATTGACGATGCCCTGGTCGTAGACCAGGTACGGCGCGGCCTCCGCGATCGTGCGCTGCGAGACGCCGGCGGCGACCGCCTTCTGCTTCAGCTCCGCGAGGAAGCGATCGAAGTTTTGCCCGTTGTGGCAGGACGCAGCTCGCGGTGAGACCACGGCCGCCGGGCGCGCCCTGGCCGGCGCCGGACCTGCGGGACTGGGCAGCAGCTGCTGTGCATGACCCAGCGACGAGAGCGCCAGCGCCCCCACAATCGCTGCGATCATGATCGGGGCGCGGAGGGGAGATGCTGGCATCGATATCACCGGCTTGAATAGGGGGATAAAACTCATCCTGCATACACCAGGGCGACACCGGGCAACAACGGGGGGCGCCTCTTAGACCAATTGGGCTTCGGCTGGTCGAAGAGCCACCGCTATGATCGCCAAGTGATTCGCGGGCAGGGGTGTCGGCGGATCGATCACGCCCGGAGGGACCCATGTGGAGTTTTCTCGAGCGTCTGTTGGATTCGTCGACTTTTTCGCCACACGGCATCTGCCTGTTGTGGGAGCCGGAGCTGATCTGGCTGCACGTGATTTCAGACGCCATCATTGCCGCTTCGTATTTCTCGATCCCGTTTGCGCTCGCGATTCTCGTCTCCAAGCGGCGCGACTTCCAGTTCGGCTGGATGGCCTGGCCGTTCGCCGCCTTCATCCTCGCCTGCGGCCTCACGCATGTGTTCTCGATCTACACGCTATGGGTGCCGATCTACGGTCTCGAAGGCCTGCTCAAGGCGCTGACCGCGATCGCTTCGATCTTCACCGCGGTGCTGCTGTGGCCGCTGATCCCGAAGATCCTGGCGATCCCGACCGAGGCGCAGCTGCGCGAGGCGCATATCGCGCTCGCCGAGGAAGGGCGGCAGCGCCAGCACTCCGAATTCCTGCTCGAGCGCTTCCGCGAGGCGGAGGTCAACGAGAGCAAGATCCGCCAGGCGCAGAAGATGGAAGCGGTCGGTCAGCTCACCGGCGGCATCGCGCACGACTTCAACAACATCCTCACCGTCATCACCGGCACCATCGACATCCTGGCCGAGGCGGTCACCCACAACCGCCAGCTCACCGAGATCACCGCCCTGATCCGCGACGCCGCCGAGCGCGGCGCATCGCTGACGCGGCATCTGCTTGCCTTCGCGCGCAAGCAGCCTCTGCAGCCGAGCGACGTCGACGTCAACGTGTTGATGGTCGACACCATCGAGCTGCTGCGGCCGACCATCGGCGACCATGTCGATATCGATTTTCGTCCGATGCCCGACCTGCCGCGTGCGCTGGTCGATTCCAACCAGCTGGTCACCGCGATCATCAATCTCGCGCTGAACGCGCGCGACGCGATGCCGAAAGGCGGCCGGCTTACGATCGAGACCCGCACCGCCGAGCTCAAGCCATCTGATGTGCACGGCCATGACGGGCTTGCCGCTGACGACTACGTCGCGATCGCGCTGATCGACAACGGCCAGGGCATCGCGGAAGCCGATCTCGCCAAGGTGTTCGAGCCGTTCTTCACCACCAAGGACGTCGGCAAGGGCACCGGGCTGGGCCTCAGCATGGTCTACGGCTTCGTCAAGCAGTCCAACGGGCACATTGTGCTCGACAGCGAGCTCGGCCGCGGCACCAGGGTCATGCTGTTTCTGCCGCGCGCGGCGGCGGTCTCGCCGGCCGCGGTGCCCGAGCCGCGGCAGCCGGAGGCGCGCGGCGCGCAGGAGATCGTGCTCGTCGTCGAGGACGACAGACTGGTGCGCTCCTATGTGCTGACCCAGATCGAGAGCCTCGGTTACACCACGCTGTCGGCCAATAGCGGTGCCGAGGCGCTCGCCGTGCTCGATAGCGGCGCGCCGGTCGATCTCCTGTTCACCGACGTCATCATGCCCGGCGGGATGAACGGGCGCGAGCTTGCCACCGAGGCCGAGCGGCGCCGCCCCGGCCTGCGCGTGCTGTTCACGTCGGGCTACACCGAGAACGCCATCGACCAGGACGGCAAGCTCGAGCAGGGCATTCTGTTCCTCGGAAAGCCCTACAGCCGGGCCCAGCTCGCCCGCATGCTGCGGGTTGCGTTGCGCGAGCGGGAGACACGGCTTGCGCAGGAGCCGGCGGAGTAGGCGCGTCTCGGTAGCCCGGATGAAGCGACGCGCAATCCGGGATCAGGTCGCGCGGCGAGGCACCGCTCCCGGATTTCGCTGCGCTTCGTCCGGGCTACGGATCGCCGCACATGACCAATCGTTAATCCGCGCCGCGTCGCTGCGACGCACGCCTTCCTCTTGCGACGCCGGCGGCAAAATCCCTACCTCAGCGGCGTCGATTGTGGCAGCATTCCGCCTGCCGTCAGGGAACCACGATGAACTATTTTCGTACCGCGCTCCTGCTTGCCGGCCTCACCGCGCTGTTCATGGGCGTCGGCTATCTGATCGGCGGCGGCACCGGCGCCGTGATCGCGCTGATCGTCGCGGCTGCGACAAATCTTTTCACCTACTGGAATTCCGATCGCATGGTGCTGTCGATGTACGGCGCCCATCAGGTGGACGCGCGCTCGGCGCCGGACCTTTACAATCTCGTGGCCGAGCTCGCGCAGCGCGCGGCGCTCCCGATGCCGCGCGTGTTCGTGATGGACGAGGCGCAGCCCAATGCGTTCGCGACCGGCCGCAATCCGGAGAACGCGGCGGTTGCCGTCACCACGGGGTTGATGCAGCAGCTCAGCCGCGAGGAGCTCGCCGGCGTGATCGCGCACGAGCTTGCCCATATCAAGCATCACGACACGCTGACCATGACGATCACGGCGACGATCGCCGGCGCGATCTCGATGCTGGCGCAGTTCGGCATGTTCTTCGGCGGCAACCGCAACAACAACGGCCCCGGCATCGTCGGCTCGATCGCGATGATGATCCTGGCGCCGCTCGGCGCCATGCTGGTGCAGATGGCGATCAGCCGCACCCGCGAATACGCCGCCGACAATTATGGTGCACGCATCGTCGGCCAGCCGATGTGGCTGGCGTCCGCGCTCGCCAAGATCGAGAATTCAGCACATCAGGTGCCGAACATGGAAGCCGAGCGCAATCCGGCCACCGCGCACATGTTCATCATCAACCCGCTGTCGGGCCACGGCGTCGACAATCTGTTCGCCACTCATCCCTCGACCGCGAACCGCATCGCCGCGCTGCAGCAGCTCGCCGCCGAGCTCGGCACCCAGACCGCGCCGCGCCCCGCCGGCGCCAGCTATCCGCCGCGCAGCCCGTGGGGCGGAGCGTCGGGCCAGCGCGGGCCGTGGGGTTAGAGCAACATAAGAGCAGGTTGAGCAGAGGCCGCGAAGGCGGTGCGCCCCCTCTCCCCGTTCTTACGGGGAGAGGGGTGGGGTGAGGGGCTGTCTCCGCGCGTACGATGATAGTTGCATTCGCAGAGAATCCCCCTCACCCGGAACGCATCTCACGATGCGTTCCGACCTCTCCCCGCACGCGGGGCGAGGTGAAGCAGAGGCCGTCGCTACGCGCTCCCGGCGTCCAGCCGTGCGACCTGGTCCTTGCTCAGCTCGAGGTTCGCCGCCGCGACAAGCGTCGTGACCTGCTCGGGCCTGGTGGCGCTGGCGATCGGAGCGGTGATGCCGGGCTTCGCCATCAGCCAGGCAAGCGCAACCGCGGCCGGCTCGGCGCGGGTCTCGGCGGCGACCTCGTCGAGGCCGGCCAGAATGCGCATGCCGCGCGGGTTCATGTATTTTGGAATGCTGCGCGTCCCGCGTGGGCTCTTGGCGAAGTCGCTCTCCGAGCGATATTTGCCGGTCAGGAATCCGGCGGCCAGGGAGAAGAACGTGATCACGCCGACGTCGTTCTCCACACAGACGCGTTGCAGCGCGCCTTCGTAGCTCGACCGCTCCGCCAGGCTGTATTCGGGCTGCATGCTCTCGTAGCGGGGAAGTCCGGTTGCCTTGGAAATATCGAGCGCGCTCTTGAGCCGCTCCGGCGAGAAATTCGAGGCGCCGATCGCCCTGACCTTGCCGGCCTTGATCAGTTTGTCGTAGGCCGCGAGCGTCTCTTCCTGCGCCGTCGTCTCGTCGTCCTTGTGGGACTGGTAGAGGTCGATGTGATCGGTCTGCAACCGCCGCAGCGAGTCCTCGACCGCGCGCGCGATGTAGTCCGGCTGCAGCCCGACATTGCCGCCTCCCATGTCCATGCCGACCTTGGTGGCGAGGATGACGCGGTTGCGGTTGCCGCGCGCCTTCATCCATTTGCCGATGATCGTCTCGGACTCGCCGCCGTGATGGCCCGGCACCCAGCGCGAATAGACGTCGGCCGTATCCAGGAATGTCAGCCCCTGATCGAGCACGGTATCGAGCAGGCGAAACGACGCGGCTTCGTCGACCGTCCAGCCGAACACATTGCAGCCGAAGCAGAGGGGAGGGACGGTGAGACCGGAGCGGCCGAGCGGACGATGCTTCATGAGTGTTCTTTCTCTTGTTCTTGCGGGAGACGCGCGACACTGAGGCAGATCGCCAGTGTTTGCAAGGCGCTGTGCCGTCACGACAAGCCGAGGCAGCGATGGCGTGAGGTCACGCGCGCGCGTCAGGTCAGGCACGCTGCCCCTCCGTGCCGCATCGATCATCGATCGATTCATTCATCGCGCAGGAACGCGATTTCATTTGCCGTGCACTTGTTGTAGATTGCGCGGCGAGCTGCCACCGGTTACGCCGAATTCCGGAGAATGAGCGGCAGCGCTCATGGCCATCGGCAGGCCCTTTCTTCTTCATTTCAGTACGAAATCTTCTTCTGCCCTGGGCGACGCCCGGGTGAATGCCTTTTCATTCCCAGACAAAGATGGAGGGATTGCCATGCATTTCTGCCTCTCAGGGGAATACACACCGCGTGCGATCAACAACATCCTGGAGAACCCGACCACCAATCGATTGGAGGCGGCCAAGAAGTTGATCGAGGCGGGCGGCGGCAAGTTGATTTCGATGTACAGCATGGCGGCCGACGGCCCCAGCGTGATGGTGATCTTCGACGTTCCGGATCCGACCGTCGCGCCTGCCATCACCGGCATCGTCGTCGCGGCTGGCGCCATCCAGAACGTGAAGCTGGTCCGGCTGTTTACCCAGGACGAGATCAAGGTCGTGCGTCAGCACGCGGCCAAGCTCAAGGCTGCCTACTCGCCGCCGGGCAGCTGACGGCCACGGACGACCAAACGCGGCGCAGATCGATCTGATGTCACTCTCGCGCGGCGGCGCTTCGCAGCGTCCCGCGCGGAGGCGGGGGCCGTTGCGTGCCGCTGATCCGGGGCGCGTCAACGGATGGGCATTAGCTCGGGCGGATGTCGCGCGCGCATGCTGGCTCGCATTAGCCCCGGCCGGTTGTGCCGTCGCGCGACGTCCGCTCCCTCGCTCGCAGCGCGTAGCCGAGCCGCTGCGGCACCCGACTCACGCCGGCGTCGCGGCCGCTGGCGTGTCAGCTGGAGTCCGATGCTTCCTCTTCCGCGTCCGCCTTCGGCGGCCAGGCGCCGCGCCGGACCAGCGCCTCGTGCAGCAGCTTTTCGATCTGGCCCTGGCGCGAGCGGAATTCCGCGGCGGCCAGCCGGTCGAGGATGTCGAGCAGCGGGCTGCCGAGCCGCAGCAGGATCGGCTCCTTGTCCGGCCCCTTGGGGCGTCCGCGCTTAGGCATACAGTGTCCCGGTGTTGACGACCGGCGTTGCATCCTTGTCGGAGACCAGCACGACCAGCAGGTTCGACACCATGGCTGCCTTGCGTTCGGGGTCGAGATCGATGTCGGTCTGCTCCTTCAGCTTGTCGAGCGCTTCCTTGACGATGTCGACCGCGCCTGACACGACGAGCTTGCGCGCGGCGATCACCGCGCTCGCCTGCTGGCGGCGCAGCATCACCGGGGCGATCTCCGGCGCGTAGGCGAGATGGTTGATCCAGGCTTCGTTGATGGTCACGCCGGCCACCGCAAGGCGCTCCTTGAGTTCGACGATCAACTCGTTGGTGACCTGGTCGCCGCTCTCGCGCAGCGACAGCGTGCGTGCGGCCACCTGGTCGTGGCTGACGGCCTCATCGGGACCCGCATGCGCGACCGCCTCGTCGAAATCATAGGGATGGCGGCCGGCGATGTGGCGCAGCGCCGATTCCGTTTGCGCACCGACGAAGTCGGCATAGTCGTCGATCTGGAAGATCGCCTTGGCGCTGTTGTCGACACGCCAGACCACCACGGCGCCGATCTCGATCGGGTTGCCGATCAAATCGTTGACCTTCAGCTTGCCGCATTCATGGTAGCGGACGCGTTGCGATATTTTCGCGATCTTGAACAACGGCACGGTGGCCCGCAGTCCCGGTGCGGAATCTGTGCCGGCGTAGGCGCCGAACAATGTCAGCACCGCGCTCTCGTTCGGCTGCAGCGAATAGATCGACGAGCCGAACAGGATAGCGACTATCAGGGACAGCAGCGCGCAGAGCAGCGACCAGGTCGAGGCATGCATGAACGCGCCGTAGGCG
This sequence comes from Bradyrhizobium sp. INPA03-11B, assembly GCF_040446015.1. NCBI lineage: Bacteria > Pseudomonadati > Pseudomonadota > Alphaproteobacteria > Hyphomicrobiales > Nitrobacteraceae > Bradyrhizobium > Bradyrhizobium sp. INPA03-11B. The sequence continues at coordinate 31,466 of NZ_JASGSR010000056.1, read as the reverse complement.
CACCAGACGGTGAGCACGAGAAAGATCAGCGCGAGCAAAAGCGCGACATAGCCGCTGCCGACGAGGATGGCCGGGCGGTCGTCGACCCTGACCTTGATCGTGGAAAGGCCTGAAGCGGAATGGTCTTGCATAGTCATGGGAGCAAACCCCTGATGCATCCAGCATAATTGCTGATATTTTTTGATATCATAAATTGAGTGTGGACGAAAGCAGGCTGCCATTGACGATGCCGCGATCGGCGTATTCTCCAGCCAAAACAATTACATAGGCGGGGCGCCGACGGAGCGCGGGTAGTCCAGGCTGGATCGGCACGCGGCCATCACCCGGGTCTGCGATCCCCGCTCAAGCCGAGCAGCGCGCACTGCGCCGCGCGTGCCTGGATCGCGTTGGATCGCCGACAAAATGCCGTCTCGGAGAATCGGCTACGCCGCGCGAAATGAAGTAGAGAGTGCGGTGTATGTACAGGCATTGCCGGCGCGCGATTTGCGCGGCGGCGTCGGGCGGAGTTGGGGTCTGAGGGTGCATCACCTGGTTTCGATTTCAGGCCGCGCGGCATCGGCGATGCGCGCGAAATTGCCTGTCCGCATGATCCGGCTGGCCTGCGGTATTGCGATCGGTTGCGCGCTCACCGGCTTGTTGCCGCGCGAGGCCGCGGCGCAGGTGCCGTTCTCGCCGTTCCAACCGGTGCGGCAGATCGAGGCAGCGAAACCGCTGGCGCGCGATGTCGACAGCCCGCCTCTCGTCAGCCAGCGGCTCGACGGCACCGCGTTCTTTGTCGACGATCTCGGCCACATGCTGACCGCGCGTCATGCGGTCGCGGACTGCGCCCGGATTGTCGTCAGCAAGGAGGGCCGCGCCGTTGCAGCGCGCGTGGTGGCGCTGGCTGCGAGCGACATTGCCCTGATCAAGGTCCCGCGCACGCTGGGCCTCGCAGCGGTATTTCCACGCGCCAGCGCGTCCGTCGCCAACGACATGGTGTTTGCCGAGGCCTATGACCGGCTGAAGCCGATGCTCGCGCATGGCGGATCGCTCGGCAATGCGTTCGTCGACACCACGCTGCGCGATCCCGAGCATCTCGTGCTGCGCTCGAACGTCACCTTCGGCACCAGCGGTGCGCCGGTGCTGGATGCCCGTGGCCTCGTCGAAGGGGTGGTGAGCCGCAGGACCACGATCGATCGCGTGCTGGCGGTCGATGCCGCGCACGCCAAGTCCTTTCTTGCCGCGCATGGCGTGCGCTTCCAAGAGGACGACCGGCCGCAGATGAGCGGCACCGCGTCGCGCGCGCATCGTGCCGCCAGCATCTCGGCGCGCGTCACATGCCTGCAACAATGAGCGACTAGTTGCTGCCGGATCGATGCTCGCGCGTCGTCCTGTCAGCCTGCTGTCTGCGGTCAACCCTTGTCCAGATCCATGCTCATTCTGCGGGGCACGCTCGTGCTCTCGTTCGGCCTGCTGGTCTTCTCCCCGGCGCCAGGCCATGCCCAAGACTTTCGCAATCCCGAACAGGCGCCGCCGTCATGGGCGCAGTTCGCCAAGCTGGTCAAGTACCGGTTCGAGGAATGGATCGCGGCCGACGAGACGGTCGCCAATCGCTTCCGCAACTGGGTGATCGAGCATTCCGGCAAGGAGAACGGGCCGCCGCCGACGCTCGTGGTCCGCGCCTGGCTCAACCCGGACGGCACCGTCGAGCGCGTCAATTTTCCTGCGTTCAACGACGCCGGCGCGACCGAGGATCTGCGCACCATCCTGAAGCGCGGCAATGTCGGCGAGGCGCCGCCGCCGGAAATGTTGCAGCCGCTCAACCTGCGCTTCTCGCTCAATCTGCGCAAACCTTGAGCTGCTTCAATCGCGCGGTGTCGCCGCGGGCTATTCCAGACCTGGATCGAGATGGCGATCCAATTCGCTGCCGTTACGGCCGGCCACCATGGCGGTGACCAGCCTGCCGGCTCTGCGGAATGTCGTCACCGCTGCCGCCATGGCTCGCCGACAAGATGGCGTAAGAAGCCAAGACGTTGGACGCAGCCATTTCGCTTGACCGGACGGCGTGGCCGTCGTCGGCCGTAGCCAATATTCCTCATACCAGTCGGGCTGGACTCGAAATGCGCCCACTATCTGTTCGATCGTCCCGTCAGGGCTCTTTGGTGCCGGCATGACGCGGCCTCTTTGCAATACTGATCGCTGACGTCGCCCGAAGCCGGGCACCTCTGCTCATGGCGGGTAGACGGCGCCTCGCGGGTCGGTCGCGCGATGCGAGGCGACGTAGTCGATCTCTCCGCGCGCAATCCCGATATCCCTGAGCTCACGGTCGCTCAGATTGGTCAGGCGGTCCCGTATCTGGATGCGGAGCTCCCAATCCAGCAGGGCGGCCCAGTACCTGCCGATGACTGCAAAGCGCGAACGTGCCGGCGCAATCGCTTGCGGCGATCCGGCGACATTGTAGGGCGTATCCATTGGACATCTCCCGACGGCTTGTCCCTGCATCACGGTGGCAGGACGCCGGCAGGTCTGCTTGACATGTCGCTTACATTTTCCTCACCGGCGGCTTACTCTTTCCGCGCCGGCCCGCGCGAGAGCGCCCTCCGGCGAGCGGACGGCCATTTGGGGAATGGTGCCTTGCGCTATTTCTTCGAAGATTATTCGCTGGATACCGAGCGGCGCGAGCTGCGACGCGGGTTCGAGGTTGTCCCGACGACGCGGCAGGTTTTCGCGCTGCTTGATTATTTTATCCGCAACAGCGATCGCGTCGTCAGCAAGGACGATCTTGTCGACGCGATCTGGGATGGACGCGCCGTTTCCGATGCGGCGGTGACGACGCGTCTCAACGCCGCCCGGCACGCAATCGGCGATTCCGGGCAAGCGCAACGCCTGATCAGGACGCTGCCGCGACAAGGCTTCCGCTTCGTGGGCGTCGTGCAACGGGCGCAGGATGCTCCGGCCGGTTCGCCAGCCACGGCTCTGGACGGCAAGAACGCAAGTCCACTCGTTGGCCCGGAATGGCCGCCCCACCGCGAGATCCGGAGCGAGTTGGACGCGCCATCCGGTGCTCCGGGCTGCTTGCCGTCCGTCGCGGTGCTGCCGTTTGCCAATCTGTCAGGGGACAAGGAGCAGGACTATTTCAGCGACGGCATCACCGAAGATATCATCACCGAGCTGTCACGTTTCTCTGAGCTGTTCGTCATCGCCCGCAACTCGTCCTTCACATACAAGGGCAAGGCCGTCGACATCCGTCAGATCGGCCGGGAGCTTGGTGTGCGCTACCTGCTTGAAGGCAGTATTCGGCGTGACGGAGCGCAGGTGCGGATCACGGCGCAGCTGATCGATGCCCTGACCGGGGCGCATCGTTGGGCAGAGCGCTACGATCGCGAGTTGGAGGACATCTTTGCGGTCCAGGAGGAGGTGGCGCGCACCATCGTCGCCGTGCTCGCCGACCACGTGTATGTGGCGGAGCTCGAGCATGCCAAGCGCAAGCCGACGGAGAATCTGGGCGCCTACGATCTCTATCTTCGCGGGATGGCGGAAACCTACAGATGGACCAAGGAGGGGAATGAAGCAGCGCTCCGCCTGTTCTACAGGGCGATTGAACTTGATCCCGAATTCCCGACGCCTTACGGCGCTGCGGCGATGCGCTTCGCCGTGCGCAAGGGGTTCAGCTGGATCGTCGATCGTGATCAGGAGATCGCTGAAGTCAGGAGGCTGGCCCGCTGCGTGATGCAACTGGGCAAGAACGACGCGATTGCATTCGTGCACATCGGGCATGCGTTGGGCTATGTCGCCAAAGACCTCGATGACGGCGTCGCCATGATTGATCGTGCGCTGGCCCTGAACCCGAACCTCGGCGCCGCGTGGGCCCATAGCGGCTGGCCGCGGCTGTGGCTCGGAGATGCAGAGTTGGCCATTGAGCACTTTGCACGCGCCATGCGGCTGAGCCCCGTCGATCCGGGTAAGTTCTGGCCGCAGGAAGGCACCGCCCATGCTCATTTCTTTGCCGGCCGGTACGACGAAGCGTTCGCATGGGCGGCGATGGCGTTGCGCAGCCGGCCGGATAGCCACGCCGCGTTGCGTATCGGTGCCGCAAGCAGCGTGCTTGCCGGCCGCTGCGACGAGGCAAGGAGACTGGCAGCGCGATTGCACGAGATCGACCCGGCGCTACGCCCTTCGACCCTGACCACCGTGCTGGGTCCGTACCGTAACCCCGACGACGTGGCGAAGTATGCGGATGCGCTACGGCGGGCGGGTTTGCCCGATTGATGACGTGCTTCATCGCTGCACCGCCCGGTCTGCCGAGCGGGCGTCCCATCTACAACGGTCATCGCCCGGCTTGACCGGGCGATCTAGTACGCCGCGGCCTCTCGGCTCAAGCTGCTGTCTCTGGAATACTGGGTCACCCGCTTTCGCGGGTGATGACACCGCGTTGTGCGTCATCTTGGAGCGGGAACCATCCCCCGTATCGTCCTGGCGAAAAGCCAGGACCCATTGCCCCAAATGCGCATGGTTGCGCGACGTGGGGGCCACGATCCCGTTCATCACGGAATGCGGTGGTCATAGGTCCTGGCTTTCGCCAGGACGACAACGAAGAGTCTCGCCTACAATGTCCGTCACGGTGTATGGGTCCCGGCCCCCCGTGCGCAATTGCGTACTAGGCCGGGGCGACGCATGGGGTGAACGCCATGGCCAAACAACAACCCGATCGTTCGCGGCGCAGCTTCATCTGCACCGCCATCGTAGGACTTCCCGCAACGCTCCTGCTGCGAGGTGCCGCAGCATCCGACAAAATGACAAAACCGCAGGCCGAATATCAGGACACGCCGAACGGCATCTACTCCTGCGGCCTGTGCACCCTGTTCGTCGCGCCCGACGGCTGCAAGGTGGTCGAGGGCGCCATTAGCAAGGACGGCTGGTGCAAGGCCTTTGCCGCGGTGGATTGAATCTAAACCCTCCCCTGGAGGGGGAGGGTCGTTGCGCATGCAGCGAAGCGGAATGCGCAGCGGGGTGGGGTGATCTCTCAACACGGGCAGCGACCGATACGAGGGACCTTCACCCCACCCCGCCGCTCATTTCATTCGCGTCGACCCTCCAGGGGAGGATAAGAAAGCGAGTCTACAGCTCCCGCGCGTTTGAAAACGCGAATGACGACACCCGCCGCGTGGTCTCGTCGAGGATCAGCGTGCGCGTGATCGGCGGCTCGGCGCGCTGGCTGCAATTCTCGCGCTCGCAGAGCCGGCAGTTGACGCCGATCGGGGTGCCCTCGATTTTTTCCAGATCCATCCCGGTCGCATAGACCAGCTTTGTTGCATGCCGGATCTCGCAGCCGAGCCCGATCGCAAAGCGCGGCTGCGGCTGCGGGTAGGGCGCAACCGGCCGGCGCACCGTCTGCGCGATCGAGAAGTAGCGCGTGCCGTCGGGTAGCTCGATCACCTGGCTGAGCAGGCGGTCGGGCATGTCGAAGGTCGAATGCACGTTCCAGAGCGGGCAGGTGCCGCCGAACTTGGAGAACGGGAAGGTGCCGGAGGAAAATCGCTTCGATACGTTGCCGGCATTGTCGACGCGCAGCAGGAAGAACGGCACGCCGCGCGCGTTCGGCCGTTGCAGCGTGGTGAGGCGGTGGCAGACTTGCTCGAAGCCGGCGTTGAAGCGCTGCGCCAGCACGTGGACGTCGTAGCTCAAGGCTTCGGCGGCGGAATGAAACGCCTGGTAGGGCATCATCGCGGCCGCCGCGAAGTAATTGGCGAGCGTGATGCGGTAGAGCCTGCGCGCGGTGTCGTCGAGCGGGCCGGCGCGGCTGACGATGGCATCGATCGCGGCGCCGCATTCGACGAAGCCGATCTGCAGCGCAAGCTGGAAGCTGCGGCCGGAGCTGTCGACGAGCTCGGAGATCAGGAGCTGCCGGCGATGCCGATCGAAACGGCGCAGCGTCTCGCGCATCACGTCGACCGGCATCACGCGGGTGACGATCGAATGCTTTTCGCGCAGGCGCGTGGCGAGCGCCGTGAACAGGCCTTCGGTCGGCACGTTGAGCTCGTCGCGCAGATTTTCCGCCGCGGTCTCGAGCTCGGGAAAGTAATTGCGGTTGGCCTCGATCAGGTCGCGCACCCGCTCGATCGGGTTGGCGTCGAACTGCGAGCCTTCGCGGTCGGCCATCTGCGCCGCCACCAGCGTCTCGCCCCGGCGCGCCTCGGTGTAGGCGGCGTAGAGCCGCTGCAACGCATGCGTCACGCCGGGGCAGAGCTCGGCGAGGTCGCGCAGCTCCTGCTTCGGCAGGTCGATCTGGCGGAACAGGGGGTCGGAGAAGATCTCGTTGAGTTCCGCGAAGAAGCGGTCCTCGTCGGCGGTGGCGAGGTCGCGCAAATCGAGATCGTAGGTCTCGGCCAGCCGCAGCAGGATCTGCGCCGTCACCGGGCGCTGGTTGCGCTCGATCAGGTTGATGTAGGAGGGCGAGATGCCGAGCCCCTCGGCGATCTGGGTCTGCGACAGCCCCAATTGCTGGCGGATCCGCCGGAACCGCGGCCCGACGAACAGCTTCTTTCCGGACTCGCCGGGCATGGCAGTCTTCCTGACCTATTTTGTGACAAAAATTACAAATCGACAATTATTACAAGTTCAGATGTTACATGACATCACCAATAAAAAACAAGGTACCTGTACGAACTTCGCCTTTTCGCGTTTATCTCCCGACACGCACTTCGCGATGCTCTGTCAAGAATGTCGAACCGGCGAGCAGGTTGCGGGGATCAGGTTTCAGGCGGCTGAGCAAAGGCAGCACGGTTTTTTCAAAGGAGACTGACGATGAGCAAAGGCAGCAATTTCTGGGTGATCGGCGGCGAGTTCGGGTCGATGAACTTCCACAAGCTCGTCGAAGGCTCCGCCCAGGTCCGCGGCCCGTTCAAGACCCGCAAGGAAGCCGAAGAGTGCTGGAAGGAAGTCTCGGAAGAGAGCCGCCACAAGGCCGGCGTGCGCTTCTCCATCGTCGAGGAGCCGTCGCGGGTTTCGGCCTGACGGCCAGGATTTTCAAAGCTAAGAAACGTCCAAGGACGGCGGCCCCATCCGGTTTCAACCGGGTGGGGTCGACCGCTTTTGGGACACTCCCAGCGGTTTTTGATCTGGGGATAAGTGGCAGCCTAAGTGCTTGGGAACCAACGTCCTTTGCGGACGTCATGGTTGCTGATAGGTTAATGCGTAAGCAAACCCGTCACCACGAGACCGCAAGGCATGTCCGATCCGCAGAACACCGGCAGCGAGGCGCGCGAGATGCGGCCGACGCTGCGAGAGGCGCTGCGGCGGGCGCGGATCGAAGCGGCCGACCGCACCGGCGTCGTCGTCGAGCTGCGCGATGCCGAAGTGGCGCGGCTGGAGATCCTCAACGACGCGCTCGATCCGCTGTTCGCGCAGGTGCCGGAGAAGGTCGATCTGTTCGACCGCGGCATCAGCCAAGGCGAGACGCCGCGGCTCTGGATCGACGTCGTCGCGCATGTGCTGATGGGCCGCGACAAGCGCATCTACCGCTTCGTGCAGGACACGCGGTTCGGCCGCATCGTGCTCGCCGAATCACACGACGTGGCCGTGATCGTCGATGCCGTCACCGACTATGTGGCACGCCGCATGATCGAGCGCGAGCATGCGATGGTGGCAACGCCGCTTCCGGTTGCCGAGCCGCCGGCGTCGCCGCCCGTGCCGGTGGTGGCGCCGAAGCGCCGCGGCAGGCTCGGCATGTTCGTGCTCGGCTTCATCCTGGGCGCGCTGGCGCTGTTCGGTTTCGCGCTGCTGGCGAGCTTGCAGAATTTCTAGAGCATGATCCGGAAAAGTATGAAGCGGTTTTCCCTCGCGACAAACGCGGAACGCGTTTGCGCGGAGATCATGCTCAAATAGGGGAAGGGGCGGGGGGCAATTTGGTCATAACACCCGCCTCGGCATTTTTCGGCGTGCTGGCGGCAGGCGCCGTGATCGGCAGCGCCGTGCTGTTCGGCAAATGGCAGACGCTGCGGCGCGCCGAATATATCCGCACCTTCAAATGGCCGGCGGGGCTGCTGGCCCGGCTCGAGAAGCATCACCCCGGCTTTTCCCGCAAGGACAGCGCGCTGGTGTCGCGCGGCTTGCGGCAGTTCTTCCTCGCCCATCTGATGAGCGGCAAGCGCTTCGTCTCGATGCCGTCGCAGGCCGCCGACGACCTCTGGCACGAATTCATTCTCTACACCCGCGAATACGACGCGTTCTGCCGCCGCGCCTTCGGTACGTTCCTGCATCACACGCCGGCCGTCGTGCTGGTGAAGGAGCAGCGCCGGAGCAATGAGGGGCTGCGGCGGGTCTGGTGGTATTGTTGCAAATACGAGAACATCGATCCGGTCAGGCCGACGCGGCTGCCGCTGCTGTTCGCGCTCGACGCCAAGCTGAACATCGCGAACGGCTTCATCTATCACACCGACTGCGAGGCGCTGCGCCGCAGCGGCATTGCCGGCAGCAGCCCCTATTGCGGCGGCGATTTCTCGGACTCATCGATCGACGGATCGTCGGCGGGCTTCGGCGATGCCGGCAGCGACGGAAGCCATGGCGGCGATGGTGGCGGCCACGGCGGCGGTGATGGAGGCGGCGGCGATGGTGGAGGCGGCGGCGACAGCGGAGGCGGCTGCGGCGGCGGCTGTGGCGGCGGCGGTGGCGACTAGAGCATTTTCGAGCGAAGTGGACACCGGTTCGCGTGAAGAAAATGCGTCAAAATGAGAATCTAGAGCTCCGTTCCGATGCAATCGGAACGGAAAAAGGCTCTAGGACAATCGTATTTGCTTGAGCTCGCGAATGCCGTCGTGATGGCCGAGGCCGCGCACGGTCTGCTCACAGCGCCAGGCGTTGCCGTCGCGCTCGATCGAGAACAGATTGTAGGCCGCCGCCGGATAGTGCTTGCGCGCCAGCGCCGATGCCGACGGCACGCCGATCGCCGGGATCTTCCGCTCGGGGCCGTCGAACCACATCGTCGAATGGATGTGGTCGTGGCCATGCAGCACCAGCTCGACGCCGTGCCGCTTGAGCAGCGCGAGCAATTGATGCGAATCGGTCAGCCGCTTGGCGCGCCCGTCCGAGTGCAGCGGGTGATGCACGAGCAGCACGCGGAACGCATCCTCCCGCGACAGCTGCGCGAGGATCGTATCCAGCGCTGTGAGCTGGGCATGGCCGAGCCAGCCGGTCGCCATCAGCGGCGGCGTCGGCACCGCCGAGGAGACGCCGATCAGCGCCACCGGGCCGCGGCGGCGCACGAACGGAAAATGCGTCGCCGCGCCGTCGGCGTCGCCGCGCAGATAGTCGCCGAAATGGCTGACGAAGCGATGCCGGGTCGCGCGCACATAGGCGTCGTGATTGCCGGGGACCACAGTGACGTCGGCAGCGCCGCCGACGCCTTCCAGCCATTGCCGGACCGGATTGAACTCGGCATCCAGCGCGAGGTTGACGAGGTCGCCGGTGACGGCGACGTGGTCCGGCTGCTGAGCCTGCATGTCGGATACCAGCGCATCGAGCACGTCGCGGCGGTGATATTTGTGACGGTTGCGCGTCCAGTTCAAATAGCCGAAGGCGCGCTTGCCGGCGAGATCGCGCAGCCGTGCCGCCGGGAGCGGCGGCAGATGCGGATCCGACAGATGTGCGAGGCGGAACGCCGCCATCACGCGATTCCCTTCGGATTGTCGGTGAAAAGTGGCCGGCAGCCGGTCATGTCGTGCTATCCCGAACGTCCTGCCCTGTATTGGCAAGAGCTGCGCAGGCGCGCAAGGATCAAAGCAAGGATCAAAGCGCGGATCAAACACCATGACGTCGGGGGTTCAGTGACGATCCTGCTGGATTTACGCAAGCGCTTCGAGCCGCAGATCAGGTGGGTGTTTCATTTCTACTGGCGGCTGGTCCGCAGCATGACGCTCGGGGTCCGCGCCGTGGTGCTCGACGCCGACAACAAAGTGTTCCTGGTCAAGCACAGCTATGTCCACGGCTGGTATCTGCCTGGCGGCGGGGTCGAGGTTGGCGAAAGTTTTATCGAGTCGCTGCGGCGCGAGCTGGAGGAGGAGGGGCGGATCGAGCTTACCGGCGAGCCGGTGCTGCACGGCATCTTCCACAACAGCCACGTCTCGCCGCGCGATCATGTCGCGGTCTATGTCGTCCGGAACTACCGGCAGGACCGGCTGCCGGAGCCGAATCGCGAGATCGTGGCCTGTGGCTTCTTCGATCCGGCTGACCTGCCCGATGAGACCACCCCCGGCACCCGGCTGCGGATCGCGGAGGTGCTCGAGGGCAGGCCGCCGCCGGCGACATGGCGGTGATGGACCGCGCCCGCGCCAGATGCTATCCCGCGCCCCACAATGACCGAACTGTCCCTGACCATCCTGCCCGAGACCCCGAAAGACGCCCAGGCGATCGAGCGCCTGCACGAGCGCACCTTCGGGCCCGGCCGCTTCGTGCTCAGCGCCTACCGGCTGCGCGAGCATGTCGATCATCTGCTCGATGTCTCCTTCACCGCGCGGATCGGCACGCTGCTGGTCGGCTCGGTGCGCCAGCTTCCTGTGTGCATCGGCGACACGCCGGCGCTGATGCTCGGACCGTTGACGGTCGAGCCGCCGTTCCGCAGCCGCGGCGTCGGCCGCGCGCTGCTCGAGCGCGCGATCAATGACGCCCGTGCCAAGGGCCACCGGCTGATCGTGCTGGTCGGCGACGAGCCGTATTATGCGCGGGTCGGCTTCAAGCCGGTGGCGAAGGGGCGGATGACTATGCCCGGCCCGGTCGACTACAGTCGCCTGCTTGTCATGGAACTGGTCGACGGCGCGTTCGAGGGCGTGTCCGGACCGATCCAGCCGGACTGGAGCAAGGCGATCTGACATCCGCGCGAGCCATCGCCGGAACGGTTGCACCCTCCGACAATCTGAAGCACAGTTGAGGCAAGCGCCGGGACAAGACCGGCGCATGTCATATCAACAGGGAGAGTGCGCGCCATGATCAAGGTCAGTGTGATGTATCCGAACAATCCAGGCGCACGCTTTGATCACGACTATTATCGCGACAAGCACATGCCGCTGGTGAAGGCGCGGCTGGGCGACGCCTGCAAATACTACACCGTCGACAAGGGGCTCGCCGGCGGCGCACCGGGGCAACCCGCGACCTATGTCGGCATGTGCCACATCTTCTGCGACTCGGTCGAGGCCTTCGCCGCCGGCATGGGCAAGCACGCCCAGGAGATCATGGGCGACATTCCGAACTACACCGATCTGCAGCCGGTGATTCAGATCAGCGAAGTCGTCGTCGGCCACTGAACGCTGTAGCCCGGATGTAGCGAAGCGAAATCCGGGACAGCCTCACCGCGGGCGTAGTCCCCGGATTGCGCTTCGCTGCATCCGGGCTACGCGACAAAAATCCCTCTGCCGTTGAAGGCAGAGGGATACGCTTGTCTCAGAACTTCAGATTGGCGAACGCCCGCACGCCGAGGCCCGGCATCAGCACCTCATCCTTGGTGTAGGAGACGGAGTTGCGGATGTTCTGGTTGAGCAGATTGTTGCCGACCAGACCAAGCGTCATCTCGCGCGCACCGATCCACGACTGATTGAGCTTGGTGTTGTAGGTGATCTCCGCGTTCAGGAGATTGAAGCCCGCGGTCGGGGTCTCGCCGATCACGGCGATATCGTTCTGCGCGAACGCATGCACCAGGTTGATGCGGGTGAACCAGTTGCTGTCGCGCCAGTAGACGCCGCCGCCGAGCCGTACCGGCGGAATCCGCGGCACGTTGGTGCCGTCGGTGAAGGTGGCGCGCACCACGTCGAACTGGTTCTCGATACCCCAGATGCCGCCGTTGAGCGCGCTGATATCGAGCTGGCTCTGGAATTCGGCGCCGCGGAAGATCGCATCACGCTGCGAATAGACCGCCTGGCGCGCCTCGTTGCTCGGATCGCCATTGCCGCAGGAATCGAAATCGCCGCCGCACATCACGCCGGTCAGGCGGCGATAGATGAAATTGCTGAAGCGGGTGTAGTAGGCGGTGGCCTCGAAACGGAACGGTCCGGTCGCCTTGCGCAGGCCGATCTCGACCGATTTCGCGGTCTCGATGGTGAGGTTCGGATTGCCGATGTCGAAGGTCGCGGTCGCATCATGCGCGCCGCGCGAGAACAGCTCGGCAGGCTTCGGGGCGCGCTCGACATATTGCGCGGTGATGCTGCCGACGAGGTCGCCGGGCAGATTCTGGATCAGCCCGACGCTGCCGCTGACCGGCGTGTAGGACGGATTGCGCGACACCGCGCTTTGCGGCGCGCCATCAGGCAGGAAGTCAGCCGGGAAATCCGGCGTCGATCCGTGCAACTCGACATGCTCGATGCGGCCGGCGACCTGAGCCTTGGTGGAATCCGTGAACTTGAATTCGTTGAATACGTAACCCGCGATGCGGTTGTTGTTGTTCGGACTCCACAAGCCGTTGAACAGTGCGCCCGGATCGTCCGGGCTCGGCGCGGTCAGCTCCTGGTGTCCGCCCTGCAGGCCGAACGCGGTCGTCACGGTTGCGAAGCGCGCGTTGAACGGCATCATCTGCACCTCGACGCGGGCTTCCTGCTCCTTGCTGGTGAAGGTCTGGCGCACGCCGTCGCTGAACAGGTCGGTTGGGTCGGCAAGGCCGAGCTCGTTGTGGCGATAGTCGGTCGCGCCGACCCAGAATCGCACGGCGTCGATCGCGGCAGCGTCGGGCCGGTACTCGCCCTTGACCGCGATCTTGGTCTGGTGCGCATCGATCCGGGTCTTGTGATCGGAGCCGTCGATGCCGGGGATGTGATAGAGCGAGTCGTTCTGGGTAATCGCCGCGCCGATATAGCCGCCCTGGAAGAAATACGACGCGCTGACCGAGGCGCCGTCCGACTGCGTCGCGGAGTTCGGCTGGCGGCCGCCCACCGGCCGGGTCTGGTCGAACAGATACGGGTAGCTTGGGATGCTGTAGTCGCTGGTGGTGCGGCCGTAGACGTCGGCATGCACGGCGACATTGTTGCCGCCGGCATCCAGCAGCATGCCGCCTTCGACGCCGCGATTGACCGAGCTTACCGAGGTGCGGGTCTCGACATTGAGGCAACCCGGGCCGCCGGCGTCGGCCAGCGGCGCCTTCACGGGCAGTCCATAGCTCTGGAACGGCGCTGCCGCGCAGGTCGGCATCGCGTCGGGAATCCGGTTGTTGGTTGCGCTCACCACGCCGCCGATCGAGGTCGAGCCGTAGCGCAGCGCGGCCGGGCCGCGCACCACCTCGATCTGGTTGGTCGAGAACGGATCGATCGGCACGAAATGATCTTCGCCGAGATCGGAGACGCCGCCGCCGCCGAGGCCGTTCTCGACGATGCCGACGCGGTTGACGTCGAGGCCGCGGATGATCGGCCGGCTCGATGCGCCGGGCGCGAAGCTCGAACCGGTGATGCCGGGCTTGGAGAACAGGAGATCGCCGAGCGTGGCGCCGCCGGAGCGCCGCAGTTCTTCGTTGGGCACCACGGTGACGGTTGCGAACTGGTCGGTGACGACGGGCAGCACGCCCTGTTGTGGCGCAGGCGGCGGTGCGGCTTGCGCCGGTTGCGCCGCCGCGGCGCGTTCGCGGTTGCGGCTCGGCGCAGCCCGGACGACGTGAACCGGCGCGCGCGTTGGCACGGTGCGGTGCCGCTGGATCGGGCTCGGCGCCGTCACGGTGATATCAGGCAGTTGCGTCGGCGTATCGTCGGCCAGCGCGCTGCCATGCATGGCGCCGAGCAGCAGCCAGCTCGCGCCTCCGATGTGGAGTGCTCGTGTCTTCTGAAGTGTCATTGTCCTGGTCCAGTCCCGTCGAAATGACGGATCGATCCCGATTTGCCCTGCGGGAAGCCGCAACTGTGACGCGGCCGTCCGCTCAGGGCGTGCAGCAATCAGTCGATGTCAGGACACAGGAGGTGCGCGGGAACGGAAGGCCGCAGGCGCCGACTTCAGATGGAGGAATTCGGCATTGGTGGTGCGGAACAGAAGCTCGACAGCCTCCGGCAGCAACAGCACCGGTGGCGCGGTGAACAGCATGCTGCTCGCGAGCGAGATGACGGTGCAGATCGCGCAATTGTCGGCGGGATGATGCCGGTCTTTGTCGTGCCTGGCGGGCGGCTCGGTCCCGGTCACCTGGACCGCGAGGTCAGGCGTCGCCGAGGTCCCGATATAGGCGAGATCGAGCAGCGACAGGCCGCTCTGGACAGCGGGCGCGGCTTGTGCGGCCGCGATGGGGTGGAAGTGCCCGAACGACAGCACGAACTGGACGGCGAGCGCGAACAGCGCCAGACGCGAGCCAGTCTTGATGTGTCTCCGGAACCAATTCATGCCGATTGAGCCCCACCCATCGGCACGGCGCTCATTCCCCGGCCGTCCGATGTTACATTATAACATCGGACGGCGGCCGAGATGTCAACGGTGGTTCAGACACACTGTATCGATCCGTTGCTGGTGTGGGATTGCAGCAACGGGGCCGACTGGACATTGCGCGCTATTGGTCTCAGCGTCCCTCACGCAGCCAGGTTGCCGCGAATGCGCCGAGCAGCAGCAAGAGGCCGACCAGGCCGGCGAACATCGGCAGCACGCCGACGCCCTTGACCACGCTGGCGTCGCGCATCTTGACGCCAAGCCAGCCGTCGCCGCGGAAGATCGAGGACGCGCGCACCGGCACGATGCGCGGCATGTCGAGGCTCGATCCGTCGACGATGCGCCGTGCGTCGCCGCCGGTCGCCTGCGCCAGCGGCTTCAGCATGTCGGTGGTCGAGGTGACTTCCGAGAATTCCTTCGGGTTGGTCGGGCCGACATTGATCAGCGCCTTCAGCGTGCCGTCGGTGGCCTGCCACAGGCCGAGCTCGTTCGCGGGCAGCGTGGCGTGCCACTCTCCGGCATCGCCGGCGGTCAAGGTCAGTTCATGCGTGGCGCCGCTCGGCGACGTCACGGTGACGGGCGACACGGTGTCGGCCATGGTCTGGCGCACCACCATCAGGTCCTTGCCCTGCACCTGCATGCGCAGCGCCTCTTCGTCGAGGTCGGGCTGCTTCATCAGCCAGTGCGACACCCGCCGCAACAGATCGAGATGCGGCCCGCCGCCCTCATAGCCACGCGCCCACAGCCAGATCTGGTCGGACAGCAGCAGTGCGACGCGGCCTTCGCCGAAGCGCGACAGCAGCAGCAGCGGCTTGCCGTCGGCGCCGGTCATGACAGGCGGGTTGATCGCGTTGCGGGTGTCGACGGTGCGGAAGAACCGGCTCCAATGCGGCGGCTCGGCATTCGAGCCTTCCAGCCCGCGCGTCACCGGATGGCGTTTCCCGGCATCGCTCAGATGCGCATAGAACGGCTTCTCGGTGACGCCGACCGGCTCGGCCGGCAGCACCGAATCCAGCGGCGTGCGCCAGATGCTGGTGGTCGAGGCGTAGTCGGGGCCGGCCGAGACCAGCACCGCGCCGCCGGATCGGACATAGCGCGCGATGTTGTCGAAATAGGCGATCGGCAGCACGCCCTGCCGGGCGTAGCGATCGAAGATGATCAGCTGGAATTCGTTGATCTTCTGCTGGAACAGCTCACGGGTCGGAAACGCGATCAGCGACAGCTCGTTGATCGGCGTGCCGTCCTGCTTCTCCGGCGGACGAAGAATCGTGAAGTGCACGAGATCGACGCTGGGGTCCGACTTCAACAAGTTGCGCCAGGTGCGCTCGCCGGCATGCGGCTCGCCGGACACCAGCAGCACGCGCAGCTTGTCGCGCACGCCGTCGATCGCTACCACGGCGCGGTTGTTGACCAGCGTCAGCTCGTTCTCGAGCGGCGAAGCCTCGATCTCGACGATGTTCGGACCGGCATGCTTGATGTCGATGTCGACACTGGAGGTCTGGCCCGAGGTCAGAGTGCGCTCGTTGATCACCTCGCCGTCGCGGCGGATCGTGACCTTGGCGCGCTCACCGGTGACGCCCTGGTCGTCGAGCCGGTAGGTGATGGTCTGGGTCTGGCCGACGATGCCGAAGCGCGGCGCGGCCGTGATCGCGATGCGGCGGTCGCGCTCGTCCTTGCGGCCGGTGATCAACGCGTGCACCGGCGCCTGGAAGCCGAGCGCCTGGGCGTTGCCGGGAATGTCGTGCACGCGGCCGTCGGTGATCATGAACGCGCCGGCGACGCGCTCGACCGGAACGTCCGACAGCGCCGACGTCAGCGCGCCGAACAGCTTCGTGCCGTCGGTTTCGCCGTCGGCCTGGCCGGCCTCGACGACGCGGACCTCGAGGCCCTTGATCTGCTTCAGGCTGTCGACCAGCGCTTGCCGCGCCTTGTCGGTCTCCTGGTTGCGCGTGCCGAAATTCTGGCTCGGGCTCTTGTCGACCACCACGGCTGCGACCGAGGTCAGCGGCTCGCGGTCCTCGCGAGTGAAGGACGGGTTGGCCAGCGCGAGCAGGATCAGCGCCAGCGCGGCGACACGCACCGCGGCGCCGCGCGCACGCGACAGCAGCAGCAGTGCCGCGATGACGACGATCGCGCCGAGCGCGATCCACAGCACAATCGAGGGAACCAGCGGTGTGAACGCGATACCGTAGTTCATATTATTGTCCCAGCCGCTCGATCAACGCAGGCGCGTGCACCTGGTCGGCCTTGTAGTTGCCGGTCAGCGTGTACATCACGATGTTGACGCCGGCGCGGAAGGCGAATTCGCGCTGGCGCGGCTCGCCCGGCGTCAGCGGCAGCATCGGCTGCCCGTCGGGACGGATCGCCCAGGCGCCGGCAAGATCGTTGGACGTGATGATGATCGGCGAGACGCCGTCACCGCCGCGCGCCGGGCGCTGCGCAGCCTCCTCGTCGTCTTCGCGCGGCAGCGCCTCGACCCAGGTCTGGCCGGAGCTGAAGCGGCCGGGGAAGTCGCGCAGCAGATAGAACGTCTTGGTCAGCACGTGCTCGCGCGGCACCGGCTCGAGCTCGGGCACGTCGAGGGTCGACAGCAATTCGCGCAGCGTCTGCATGCCTGGCGTCTGCGACGCGCCGTTGTCGCCCGGCGGCGCCTCGACGGCGTCGCGGGTGTCGAACAGCACGGTGCCGCCCTGCTTCATGTAGGCGTCGATCTTGTTGATGGCGTCCTGCGGCGGCTTCGGCGCGCCCGGCACGATCGGCCAGTAGATCAGCGGGAAGAACGCCAGCTCGTCGCGCGCGGGATCGATGCCGACGGGATCGCCGGCCTCCAGCGCGGTGCGCTGGCCGAGGAACAGCGTCAGTCCGGACATCCCGGCCTTGACGATGGAATCGACGTCGGCATTGCCGGTCACGACATAGGCGAGCCGCGTCTGCGACACCGACTTGATGGCGAAGTCGTCGCTGCTGGCGTTCTGGGCGCGCGTCGGCGAGGGCACCATCGTCGTCGCAAGGATGAAAGCCAACACAAGCACCGCGGGTGCGGCGCGCCGCCGGATCAGCGCGGCGAGGCCGCCGCCGAGCATCGCCACCACGATGGCGTCGAGCAGGAACAGCGCCAGCGCCGTCGACAGCATGATGCCGCGCAGGTCCCGCGGCTCGGCGTTGGTGTAGGTCGCACGCTTGGCGCGCAGGCCGGAGGTATCGAGCGGCGCGATCCGGTCGGCGGAGGCCAGCGTGTTGACTGCGATCGGGCTCTCGGCGGTGCCGTAGAAGCCGGGCGGATGGTCTGCGGTGCCGCGGTCGCGATAGTCCGCCGACATCGGCTTGGCGGTCGAGGGCGGCGGACCGAAGGCGCCGAAGCCATCGAGCGTGCGCAGCGGCGCCACCGTCTCTGCATTGGGATCGCTGGCGACGCCCGGGCCGGGCTTCGAGGTGTAGCCCGACATGTCGATCAGCCGGCGCAGCATCTCGACGAAGGTGCCGGACATCGGCAGGTCCGACCAGCGCATGTCGGCACCGACATGGAACAGGCTGACCACGCCCTTGCCGCGATGCTCGCCGGTGACGAGCGGCGTGCCGTCCTCCAGCGAGGCCCAGCTCTTGGTCGCGAGCACGGCATCGGGCTCGGCCAGCACCTGGCGGCTCACGGTGATATCCTTCGGCACGGTAAGGCCGGCGAACGGACCATCGGCAGCGAACGAGGCCATGTGTTGCGGCTTCTCCCAGGTCAGGCTGCCGCCGAGCGTGCGTCCGCCGCGGCGCAGCTTGACGGGAACGAGGTCGTCATCGGCCTGCGCGAGGCGAGGACCGGCGAAGCGCACCAGCACGCCGCCTTGCTCGATCCAGGCGTTGAGCCGGTCGCGGATCTCCGGCGACAGCGTGCCGACATCAGCCATCACGATCATCGGCAGCCGCTGATCGAGGAATTGCCCGATCACCTGCTGCGGCGCGCCGCGATCGCCGAGCCTGACATCGGCGAATGGCGACAGCGCGCGGGAGAGATAGAAGGTCGAGGCCAGCAGCGGCTGTGCGGTGTCGTTGCTCGCACCGGAGACCACGCCGATGGCGCGGCGGCGCCAGCGCCGGTCGAGCAGCTGCACGGCGCCGGCGGAATGCTCGCCGGCGATTTCGAGCCGGGCGATGTCGTTGCGCAGTTCGACCGGAAGATCGAAGGCGGCTTCGGTCTCACGGTCCTGCGGGCCGAATGTGAAGCGGGCCTCGCCGATCGGCGAGCCCTTGGCGTCGACCGCGCGCACGGTCCCAGCCGCAATGCCGCTCTCGGTGCGGAGCACCTTCACCGTCATCTTGGCGGCGGCGTTCTCGGCCGCGACCAGCGCCTGCGCAGATTGCGCGCCGCCGGCATAGATCGTCAGATTGCGGCTCTCGATCACCTTGCCGAGACCTTCGGTGAACTCGCTGCCGCGGCCGGTGTCGACGCCGTCGGACAGCCAGGCGATTTCGCAGTCGCCGGTCGACTTGAGGAAACGCTCAAGCGTCGCGAGGGTTTCAACGCGATCGATCGAGTAGGGCTTTGGCGCAAGCTGGCGCAACGCGACGCGCGCGGCGCCGGCCGGCATCAGCGTGATGTCGCGCGTCGGGTCGGACAGCGGCACCAGCGCGACGCCGCGGCGGTCGCTGTCGGCATTGGTGACCAATTCGTCGGCGGCCTTGATCCGCGCATCCCAGCTCGATGCCGAACTCCAGCCGTCGTCGAGCAGAATCACCAGCGGCTGCTTGCCCGCGGCAACGCCGGTCTGCGGATTCCAGATCGGGCCGGCGGCGGCGAGGATGACCAGCGCGGCGGCGGCGAGCCGCAGCAGCGTCAGCCACCACGGCGTGCGCGACGGCGTCTCCTCCTTGGGCGCGATGTCGAACAATAGCCGCGTCGGCGGGAATTCGATCCGGCGCGGCCGCGGCGGCATCACGCGCAGCAACCACCACAGCACCGGCAGGCTGACCAGCCCCAGCAGCAGCAGCGGTTCGGCGAAGGAGAGGGGGAGGCCTGCGATCATGCGCTGCGTCCCACCTTGACGGTTGAGCGGCCGCCGCCCTTGCTCACCATCATGCCGGCGTGCAGGAACAACAGCAGCTCGGCCGCGGAGCGGCTGGTGGTGTGGGTCGAGAACAGCCAGTCGAGCCGGTTGGTCTCGGCCCGGATCTGCTCGCGATGCAGCGCGACGCGCGCGACATAGTCGCTCGCCCAGCTCTCGGCGCGGCCCGCGGTGATGACGCTGCCGGCCTCGGGCTCGACGAATTCGACGCGGCCGGAATAGGGGAAGGTCTCTTCAGCGGGATCGACCACCTGGATCATGGTGCCGTGCGCGCCCGAGGAGGAAAGCCCGCCCAGCATCGCCGTGATCTCGGCCAATGACGACCAGAAATCCGACAGCACGACGACTTCGGCCAGCGACGACGGCACGAAGGACGGCGGCAGGCTCGCGCGCGTCGTCTCGTCGTGCAAGATCGCTTCGGCCATCTTGTCGATCACGTTGAGGCTGGCGGTCGGGTTCATCAGGCCGGGAATGCCGACGCGTTCGCCGCCCGCAACGAGCAACTCGGCGAGCGCGAAGGCGACGATCAGTCCCCGCTCCAGCTTGCTGTCGCGCACATCGCGCGATGCGAAAGCCATCGACGGCGACCGGTCGGGCCAGATCCACACGGTGTGCGCGGCCTCCCACTCCTGCTCGCGCACATAGAGATGGTCGTCGCGTGCCGAGCGGCGCCAGTCGACGCGCTGCGACGGCTCGCCGGAGACGAAGCGGCGGTACTGCCAGAAATTCTCGCCCGAGCCGGCGCGGCGGCGGCCGTGCAGGCCATGGATGACGTTGGCGGCAACACGGCGAGCCTCAAGCACCAGGCGCGGCAGCGACGCGGCGAGCGTTCGGCTTTCGCCATCTGCACGTCGGACCGCCAGGATCTCCTCGTTCTGGTGCCTGTTGTCTGCTGCCATCAACCGATCCGCGTCTTCAACTGCTTGATCACGTCGGGAATGGTGCGGCCCTCGGCGCGCGCCGAGAAGGTCAGCGCCATGCGGTGCTTGAGCACGGGCTCGGCGAGATCGAGCACGTCGTCGATCGACGGCGCGAGCCTGCCGTCAAGCAGCGCGCGGGCGCGCACCGCGAGCATCAAGGCCTGGCTGGCGCGGGGACCGGGTCCCCACGCGATCAGCTTGCCGGCCTCGCCGCCCTCGGTGCCGGGGCGCGCGGCGCGCACCAGCGTCAGGATCGCCTCGACCACGGAATCGCCGACCGGCAGGCGCCGCACCAGGCGTTGTGCCGTGAGCAGGGTCTCCGCGTCCATCGATGGCTTGGCATGCGCCTCTTCGGCGCCGGTGGTTTCGAACAGGATGCGGCGCTCGGCGTCGCGATCGGGATAGTCGACGTCGATTTCCATCAGGAAGCGGTCGAGCTGGGCCTCGGGCAGCGGATAGGTACCTTCCTGCTCAAGCGGGTTCTGCGTCGCGAGCACGTGGAACGGCTTCGGCAGATCGTGCCGCGCGCCGGCAATGGTGATGTGCTGCTCCTGCATGGCTTGCAGCAGCGCCGACTGGGTGCGCGGGCTGGCGCGGTTGATCTCGTCGGCCATCAAGAGCTGCGCGAACACCGGACCGGAGATGAAGCGGAACGAACGCTTGCCGGCCGAACTCTCGTCGAGCACTTCGGCGCCGAGGATGTCGGACGGCATCAGGTCAGGCGTGAACTGGATGCGCTTGGCGTCGAGCCCGAGCGTGACGCCAAGCGTCTCGACCAGCTTGGTCTTGGCGAGGCCGGGGACGCCGATCAGGAGCGCGTGGCCGCCGGACAGGATCGTCACCAGCGTGTTTTCGATCACCTGGTCCTGGCCGAAGATGACCGTGGACACCGCTTCCTTGGCGGCCTTGATCTGGCCCGCGACCTGCTCGGCCGAACGGACGATCACATCCTCCAGTTTCTCGACGCTGTCTGCACCAGCCATTCGATCCGCTCCTTCTCGGCGATGCGCGCATTTCCGCGCCGGCATCTGTCGTCATCTCTAGGTCGTCATCGCATGGCCCGCATGCTAAACCTATGCGAAGGCCATGTATTCGTTGAATTAAACTATCCCCACCTTATCGGTATTTCAGGGTATGAACGGCATCACGATGTGGCGAGAATGACATCCCGACCACATCTCACGATATGTGCACCAAACGTGCCAGATTGAAGGTCGGAAACTTCAGGGCAAACAATGGCGAAGCAAGGGCAGAGCGATTCCGGCAGGGAAACTAGGGGTCTCGGAGGCAAGGGCCTCGAGGGCCTCACCGCTGCCGCCAATCAGGCTGCGACATCGGGTTCGGCCAAACGCAAGGGCCTGCCGCCGGTTCACCTGTGGAATCCGCCGTTCTGCGGCGATCTCGACATGCGAATCGCGCCAGACGGCACCTGGTTCTACATGGGAACGCCGATCGGACGCCCGGCGCTGGTGCGGCTGTTCTCCACGATCCTGAAACGCGAGGACGGCAAGCACTTTCTCGTGACACCGGTCGAGAAGGTCGGCATCCGCGTCGACGACGCACCGTTCCTCGCCGTGGAAATGCAGACCGAGGAAGACGCGCGCGGCCGGTTGCTCAGGTTCCGCACCAACGTCGATGACTGGGTCGATTGCGAGAAGGGCCACGGCCTCAGATTCGAAGCCGCCGAGGATGGCGGATTGACGCCCTATCTGCATGTTCGCGCCGACCTGTGGGCGAAGGTCACCCGCGCGCTCTACTACGATCTGGTTGACATGGGCGAGGAGCGGATGGTCGATGGTCAGGAGATGTTCGGCATCGAGTCCGGCGGCGAGTTTTTCGCGATGGCCGATGCCAGTCAGGTGAGGGGCGCACTTTGAACGAGCCGTTGCTGAAGGTGAAGCCGGCGACGATCAGCTCGACGGAATTCTTCGCGCGGGCCCGCACGCGGCTCACTTTCGAAGTGCCGCCGGGCCTGGTCGATCCGCATATCATTCCGCGCACCGGAGATTCCGGCAACGACCGCATGCTCGAGATCGTTGCCCAGGAGCAGCCGGTGCGGCCGGCCGCGGTGCTGATCCCGGTGGTCGATCATCCCGAGCCGACCGTGCTGCTGACGCAGCGTTCGCCCAATCTGTCGAGCCACGCCGGCCAGATTTCGTTTCCCGGCGGCAAGATCGACGCCACCGATGCCTCGCCGCTCGATGCCGCGCTGCGCGAAGCCTGTGAAGAAGTCGGCTTGAGGCGGGAATTCATCGACCCTGTCGGCTATCTCGACCTCTATGGCACCGCGTTCGGCTTCCGCATCCTGCCGACGGTCGCCAAGGTGAAGCCGGGATTTACCCTTGAGATCAACGAGGCCGAAGTCGTCGATGCGTTCGAAGTGCCGCTCGCGTTCCTGATGAACCCCGAGAATCATCAGATCCACACCAAGGAATTCCGCGGCATGGACCGCTCCTACTATGCGATGCCGTTCGCCGAGCGTTACATCTGGGGCGCGACCGCGGGCATCCTGCGCGTGCTGTTTGAGCGGATCTATCTGTCATGATCCGCACGGTGTTGACCGAGATCGGAATCTTCCTGATCCCTTTCGCGGTCTATGCCATCTTCCTCATCGCGACGCGGTCCGGCGTGACGCTGCCGGCGTCCTGGCCGCTCGACATGATCATGAAGCTGACGCTGGCGGCGCTGGTGATGGTCATCGTGAGCTTCGTACTGCTCGCCGAACTGACCGGCGCGCCGCCGAACTCGACCTACGTTCCCGCTCACATCGAGAATGGCAGGCTGGTGCCGGGGGCTGAGAAATGAGCGAGGTGCGCCTGCTGTCCGACGCGCCATGGCTCGCTTCCGGGCCCGCGGCGCGCGTGCTCGGCCTGCTCAATGCCGACGGCGAGGAAGCGCGGGTGATCGGAGGCGCCGTGCGCAACGCGCTGATGCGGATTCCGCTCGCCGACATCGATATCGCCACCACGGCGCTGCCGGAGGAGGTGATCCGCCGCGCCAAGCGGGCTGCCATCAAGAGCGTGCCGACCGGCATCGAGCACGGCACAGTGACCCTGGTCGTCGACGGCCAGCCCTTCGAGGTGACGACGCTGCGCGAAGACACCGAGACCTATGGCCGCAAGGCCAAGGTGGCGTTCGGGCGCGACTGGGTGCGCGACGCCGAGCGGCGCGACTTCACCATCAACGGCCTCTCGGTCGATGCCTCGGGCGTCGTGCATGATCACGTCGGCGGTCTTGCCGATATCGAGGCGCGGCGCGTGCGCTTCATCGGCGATCCCGCGCAGCGGATCGCCGAGGATTATTTGCGCATCCTGCGCTTCTTCCGCTTCCACGCCGCCTATGGCGCCGGCGAGGTAGATCGCGCCGGCTATCTCGCCTGCGTCAGCGGGCGCGGCGGACTTGCCGGCCTCTCTGCCGAGCGCATCCGCATGGAGATGCTCAAGCTCGTGGTGGCGAACGGCGCCGCCGGCGCGATGGTCGCGATGGGCGATGGCGGGTTGCTGCAGCCGCTGTTCGGCGGCGTCGCCTATACCGGGCCGTTCGCGGCGATGATCGAGATCGAGAGGCTGATGGGGCTCGCACCGAGTGCGATGCGCAGGCTCGCCGCGCTCACGGTTGCCGTGACCGAGGACGCGCGGCGCATCGCAAGCCGGCTGCGGCTCTCCAACGCCGAGGCCAAGTCGCTGGACTCGATGGGCCATCGCTGGTGGCGTTTGCCCGGCATGGACGAGGCGCATGCCAAGCGCCGGCTCTACCGGCTCGACGAGGAGCCGTATCGCGACCGGCTGCTGCTGGCCTGGGCGCGAACCGGCGCAGACCGCGACGTCGATCAATGGCGCGCACTCGCCACGCTGCCGCAACGCTGGCGCGCGCCGCATTTCCCGTTGCGGGCGTCGGATTTCATCGCGCGCGGGATCGCCGAGGGGCCGGCGCTGGGGCATGTCCTGACGCTTGCCGAGGATGCCTGGCTTGCCGCGGATTTTCCGCTCGATCCGCAGGTGCTGTCCGGCATCGCCGACCAGACCGTTTCCCGTTTCACCCGCGATCACCGGCTCTGATTCTCGTACCGCCGAGTTCATCGGCGGCACGGTGACGAACGTCGTACGGAGACGATGCCGCACGCGCGGGGCGGCATCGGATCAACGGATCTTACGCAGCCTTGCGCTTCTTCTTGCGGTCGCCGTCGTCGTCCTCGTCTTCGTCGTCCTCTTCTTCCTCGTCGTCATCTTCGTCTTCGTCGTCTTCCTCTTCGTCGTCCTCGGGATCGAGCTCGGTCGATTCGAGTGCGACGAGCGGCAGGGTTTCGCGAAACAGATCGCCGTCCGTGCCCATCCACAGACACTCGACCTTGTCCTCGTCGACTTCCACCACCGTGATCGGATGGCCGCCGGATTTCAGCATGACGACATCGCCTGGTTTCAGTTCCATGATATTCCCTCCGCGCTGGATGACGCGGACGGCAAGCTAGCGACCGGTGATGACAGTCAAATCACGGCCGGCGTCAGCTTCGATGGAATTGACGTGGAAAACGGCTATTCGTGTCTGGCAGGAACCAGCTCGGTCAGCGAGCGGATGATGCGGTCGGGCTTGATCGTCGATCCCACCGGCAGCCCGGCACCGTGCACATCCATCCAGATCGCGTAGATGCCGAGCCGCTGCGGCGCCACGACCTCCCACTCCAGATTGTCGCCGATCATCCAGGTGTCGGATGCAGTGACGCCGAGCGCTTCCATTGCGTGCAGATAGGCGCGCTCCTCGGGCTTGCCGAAACCATGCTCGCCCTCGATCTGGATGTGATCGAAGCGATGGCCGAGCGCGAAGCGTTCAACCTTGGCGCGCTGCATGTCGGCGGCGCCGTTGGTGACCAGCGCAAGCTTGATGCCGAGCGCCTTGAACGCATCGATCGCTTCATGCGCGCCGGGGAAGACGAACATCTCCTCCTCGCGATAGGCGGTGAAGCGATCGGCGATGCGGTCCGCGAGATCGTCGGGGAGCGCGCGGTGACCGGCCGCCGCAAGCTGAGCGAAGCCGCCCTTCACGGTGAGCCGGCGCGCCTCGCCGAGCTTGATCCGCCAGATCGGCTCAGCCGTCGACCAGAATTGCCGCGCATAGGCCAATAGCGCGGTCGCGACCTCGTCGGGGGGCAGGGGCGCCAGCTCCGCGGCGAATTCGGCGGTGATCGTGTTCCAGGCGATCTCGGGGCGTCCATAGGCCGACAGGATGGTGTCATCCATATCGATCAGCATCGCGCGCGGCAGGTTCATTACGGCCATTTCACCTCCGGCGGCAGCGACGACAGGATCGAATCGACATTGCCGCCGGTCTTCAGGCCGAAGATGGTGCCGCGATCATAGAGCAGGTTGAATTCGACATAGCGTCCGCGACGGACCAGCTGCTCGTCACGATCCTCCGCGCTCCAGTCGGCCGCGAAATTGCGCCGCACCAGCTCGGGATAGATCTTGAGGAAGCTGCGCCCGACGTCCTGGGTGAAGGCGAGATCGGCCTCCCAGTCGCCGCTGTCATGCCAGTCATAGAAGATGCCGCCGACGCCGCGGGCTTCCTTGCGGTGTGGCAGATAGAAATAGTCGTCGCACCATTTCTTGTACTTGTCGTAGTCGGCGACGCCGTTCGGTCCGGTGCAGGCCGCTTTCATTGCGGCATGGAAGGCGACCGTATCGGGGTCTTCCTGGGTACGCCTCCGGTTCAGCACCGGCGTCAGATCCGCGCCGCCGCCGAACCACGCCTTGGTCGTGACGACGAAGCGGGTGTTCATGTGCACGGCGGGCACGTTCGGATTGCGCAAATGCGCGATCAGCGAAATGCCCGAGGCCCAAAATCGTGGATCGTCGGCGGCGCCGGGAATCTGCGCGCGGAATTCCGGAGCGAACTCGCCATGCACGGTCGAGCAGTGCACGCCGACCTTCTCGAACAGCCGGCCCTTCATGATCGACATCACGCCGCCGCCGCCGGGTTTGCCGGTATGGTCGGTGCGGTCCCAGGGGGTGCGCACGAACCGGCCGGCATTGCCGGGATAGAGCGCGGGCGAGGCGTCGTCCTCGAGCCGCTCGAACGCCGCGCAGATGTCGTTGCGCAGTGCCTCGAACCAGCCGCGCGCACGCGCCTTGCGGTCCTCGATGATGGCGGGGTCTGTTGGCAGCATGACTAACCTTGCGGGCCGAAATAGGTGCAGCTCTCGTTGCAGCTGTCGCGATGGACGCTGACGCGGGTCAGCTTGCCGGCGTGCTGCAACCGCTCCCAGATGAAGCGCGAGAGATTCTCCAGCGTCGGCACCCCGATCGCCTCGATCTTGTTGAGGAACTTGTGGTCGAGCGTCTTCTGCACCTCGGCCATGGCGCGCTCGAGCAGGCCGAGATCGACCACCATCCCGGTCTTCGGGTCGGGCGTGCCGCGGACGGTCACCTCGGCGCGAAAGGAGTGACCGTGAATCTCCTCGCTGGCGGCGCCAAAGGTCGTTCCGGACAGCGCATGCGCAGCCTCGAACCGAAACGCTTTCGTCAATTCCCACATCTCGTTCAACAATCCAGTTCTGTCTTGTCTCTAGTTTGGTCGCGTTTTCTTGACGCGAACCGGTACCCACTTCGCTCGAAAACGCTCCGGTTCATCTGATCCCGAGCGTCTTGTGCGTCTGCACGCTGAGGCGCCATTGCGGGTGCTTCAGGCAATAGGCGATCGCCCGCTCGGTATTCTCGATCACGTCGGGGCCGTCCATCGGTTGCAGCGAGAAGCGCTCGAAGGCGAGTCCGGCAAAGTCCTCCGGTGCATTCTCCGGCTGCGGATAGACCAGCTTGAGCTCGTGCCCCCTGCGCACCACGAGCTCGGAGGCGGCCTTGGGGCTGACGCAGATCCAGTCGAGGCCGTCGGGCGGGGCAATGGTGCCGTTGGTCTCGATCGCGATCGCAAAGCCGTGGTCGTGCAGGGCCTCTATCAGGGCGGTATCAACCTGCAGCAGCGGCTCGCCGCCGGTCAGCACCACATAGCGGTCGGCCTCGCCCCCGGTCCATTGTGCGGCAATGGTGCCGGCGAGCTCGGTTGCGTCGGCATAGCGGCCACCGAGCGTGCCGTCGGTGCCGACGAAATCGGTGTCGCAGAACCGGCAGACGGCGCCAGCACGGTCCTGCTCGCGGCCGCTCCAGAGGTTGCAGCCGGCGAAGCGGCAGAACACGGAGGCCCGGCCCGCATGGGCGCCTTCGCCCTGCAGGGTAAGAAAGATCTCCTTGACCGCGTAGCTCACCAAAAATCCCTTAAGTTGCCGGACCGGCAATTCCTGAGCCGGCAAGTTCTGAACCTGTTTGCCGCAGCGCTTCACCGACCGCCATGGCCGCCGTGACAGCCACATTGAGCGAGCGCATGGTCGGCCTGATCGGAATCACCAGCCGCGCATCGGACGCGGCCACCACCGCGTCGGTCACCCCTGCCGTTTCGCGCCCGAACAGCAGCACATCGGAGGCGGTATACTCGAAATCAAGGTAGGATTTCGCGGCCCTGGTCGTGAACAGGACCAGCCGGCAGGAGGCCTCGGCCCGCCAATCCTCGAATTTCGCCCATGAGTCGTGACGCTTCAACCGCACATGGTCGAGATAGTCCATACCCGCCCTGCGGAAATTCCGGTCCGAGGTGTCGAATCCCGCCGGTTCGATGATATGGGCTGCCACGTCCAGGCAGGCGCAGAGGCGCAGAATCGTCCCTGTATTCTGGGGAATGTCGGGCTGGAACAGCGCGATCTGCATGGTGCTGGTGACCTGTGAAATCCGGATGAAATTGTCTCAATAAAACATCGCTCGGCGCGGATTTCGTGCATTGCACGTGTGCGAGCCGATAGCGGGCTTGCGCTCGTCCGGCAAGGGTGCCAATAGAACGATTCTGGACTGCTGTTCCGCCATTTGGGGTGGGGAATAGCGGTTTTCTGCCGCCGCGGGGGCCGCGGGCGCCGGCAGCCTTTCTTGGGGCGCATCCCAGCGCCTCTGGGGCGGTTCCACCGGCTGCAGAAAAGAAAGGGCTAGGAATCGTGACGACAGCGTCTTCGGCGGACCATCCGACACGCCGTGATTTTCTCTTTGTTGCAACCGGAGCTGCCGCCGCGGTCGGCGCAGCCGCCACCGTCTGGCCGCTGGTTGCCCAGATGAACCCGGATGCCGCGACGATCGCGGCCGGCGCGCCGATCCAGGTCGATCTGACGCCGATCGCCGAGGGCCAGGACATCAAGGTCTTCTGGCGCGGCAAGCCGATCTACATCAGCCATCGCACCAAGAAGCAGATCGAGGAGGCCCAGAAGGTGCCGCTCTCGAGCCTGCCCGATCCGCAGCCCGACTCGGCCCGCGTCAAGTCCGGCCATGACCAGTGGCTGGTCGTGATCGGCATCTGTACCCATCTCGGTTGTATCCCGATCGCCCATGAGGGCAATTACGACGGCTTCTTCTGCCCCTGCCACGGCTCGCAGTACGACTCCTCCGGTCGTATCCGCCAGGGGCCGGCGCCCGCCAACCTGGCAGTGCCGCCCTACGCCTTCCTTTCCGACACCAAAATCCAGATCGGCTAAGTCCCGGACCCTCCGGGACTTCGGCTTCCCCTTGGACCCATCGCGTCGTTTTTCTTCTTCAGGATCGCATCAATGAGCGGACCATCTGATTTCCAACCGAGCAACCCCGCCTTGAAGTGGATCGAACGGCGCCTTCCGATCTTCGGCCTGATCCACTCCTCCTTCGTGGCCTATCCGACGCCGCGCAACCTGAACTACTGGTGGACCTTCGGCGCCATCCTTTCGATGATGCTGGCGCTGCAGATCCTGACCGGCGTGATCCTGGCGATGCACTACACGCCGCACGCCGACCTCGCCTTCAAGTCGGTCGAGTTGATCGTCCGCGACGTCAACTACGGCTGGCTGCTGCGCAATATGCACGCCGCCGGCGCGTCGATGTTCTTCTTCGCGGTCTACATCCACATGTTCCGCGGTCTCTATTACGGGTCGTACAAGGAGCCGCGCGAGGTGCTGTGGATCCTCGGCGTCATCATCTACCTGCTGATGATGGCGACCGGCTTCATGGGCTACGTGCTGCCGTGGGGCCAGATGAGCTTCTGGGGCGCCACCGTCATCACCAATCTGTTCTCGGCCGTGCCGTATTTCGGCGAGAGCATCGTGACCCTGCTGTGGGGCGGCTATTCGGTCGGCAACCCGACGCTGAACCGCTTCTTCTCGCTGCACTACCTGCTGCCGTTCGTGATCGCCGGCGTGGTCGTGCTGCACATCTGGGCGCTGCACGTCGCGGGCCAGAACAACCCGGCCGGCGTCGAAGCCAAGACCGAGAAGGACACCGTTCCGTTCACGCCCTATGCGACCATCAAGGACGCGTTCGGTGTGTCGTGCTTCCTGATCTTCTTCGCCTGGTTCATCTTCTACATGCCGAACTATCTCGGCGACGCCGACAACTACATCCCGGCTAACCCCGGCGTGACCCCGGCGCACATCGTGCCTGAATGGTATTACCTGCCGTTCTACGCGATCCTGCGTTCGATCCCGAACAAGCTCGCCGGCGTCGTGGCGATGTTCTCGGCGATCATCATCCTGTGCTTCCTGCCTTGGCTCGACAGCGCACGGACCCGTTCGTCGAAGTATCGTCCGCTGGCCAAGCAGTTCTTCTGGATATTCGTGGTGGTCTGCATCGGGCTCGGCTACCTCGGCTCGCAGCCGCCGGAAGGCATCTATGTGATCGCCGGCCGCATCCTGACGGTCTGCTACTTCGCCTACTTCCTGATCGTGCTGCCGCTGCTCGCCCGCATCGAGACGCCGCGCCAGGTGCCGAACTCGATCGCCGACGACGTGCTGGCGAAGAGCAAGGGCAGGGCCGCAACCGTAGCTTCCATGGTGCTCGCGCTGGTGGTGGCCGGCGGCCTGTTCGCCGGCAGCACCCAGAACGCCAAGGCCGAGGAAGGTGGCACGATGCCGCCGGCCCAGAGCTGGTCGTTCTCCGGTCCGTTCGGCAAGTATGACCGCGGCTCGCTGCAGCGTGGTCTGAAGGTCTACAAGGAAGTCTGCTCGGCCTGTCACGGCCTGTCCTACATCGCGTTCCGCAACCTCGCCGATGCCGGCGGCCCCGGCTATTCCGAGGCACAGGCGGCCGCGTTCGCGTCAGAGTACAAGATCAAGGACGGCCCCAACGACCAGGGTGAGATGTTCGAACGTCCGGGCCGCCCGGCGGATTACTTCCCATCGCCGTTCCCGAACGAGCAGGCCGCGCGCGCGGCCAATGGCGGCGCGGCGCCGCCGGACCTCTCGCTGATCACCAAGGCGCGGTCCTACAAGCGTGGCTTCCCGCAATTCGTGATCGACTTCTTCAGCCAGTACCAGGAGCAGGGCCCCGACTACGTCGACGCCATCCTGCAGGGCTTCGAGGACAAGGTTCCGGCCGGCGTCACGATCCCGGAAGGCTCGTACTACAACAAGTACTTCCCCGGCCACGCCATCAAGATGCCGAAGCCGCTGTCCGACGGTCAGGTGACCTTCGACGACGGCTCGCCGGCGACGGTCAAGCAGTACGCGCATGACGTCACCACCTTCCTGATGTGGGCCGCCGAGCCGCACATGGAAGAGCGCAAGCGGATCGGCATGCAGGTGTTCTTCTTCCTGGTGATCTTCGCCATCCTGATGTACTTCACCAAGCGCAAGGTCTGGGCCGACGCCCACTGACCTCGGCTATCGCGAATTTGAAAAAGCCCCTTCGGGGGCTTTTTTGTTTGGCTCACGTCATTGCGAGCCACCGGGTCGCGCGAACGCGCGCCCGATGACAGGCTCCACGAAGCAATCCACCTATCCGCTTGCGGGGATCTGGATTGCTTCGCTGCGCTCGCAATGACGGCGAATGGATTTGCGTCCGCCACCGAGTACGGACAAGATGCCGGCCAATCAGCCGGCAAACATTGCGGAGGAACTCATGGGTACCAGCATCAGCTTCAAGCGTCCGGACGGCAAGGAAGCGTCGGGCTATCTCGCCAACGCCGCCCGCGGCAACGCGCCCGGGGTCGTCGTGATCCAGGAATGGTGGGGCCTGCAGGACCAGATCAAGGGCATGTGCGATCGCTTCGCGCGGGCCGGGTTCGATGCGCTGGCGCCCGATCTCTACAAGGGCAAGGT
>NZ_JASGSR010000055.1:0-52023 GCF_040446015.1 Bradyrhizobium sp. INPA03-11B | reverse complement strand
CGTGACCTCGGCGTCCACCGCATCTCACCGCAACACTCCTGACGATGCGCAGCGCCCCTCGATCGGGTGAGACGGGCGGATTTATACACTGAGTTGAATTTCTGATAAAGCGAAATATTTCGATGGCAGGGCCTTGACGCGTTTTTGCTGAGTTGCCCGTCGGGTTGTTTTGCCGCACCTCTTTCCGTCATTCCGGGGCATCGCGAAGCGATGAGTCCGGAATCCATCGAGCCACAAGTCGAATGGTCAAACGGATTCCGGGCTTTCGCTTTGCGAGCCCGGCGGATGGATGGACCTTGCGGGGGAAATCAGTGATTGGCGATTCCGCGAGTGTCGGCCGCAGCGTTAACGCTCCGGGCACAGCGTCATGGGGCTTGCCAGGAAAGCGGTTTGGCCGCTTAATCGGAGGATTGCTGCAAATTTTTCATTTCCAAGCGTGGATTTTCCCATGAACGCCATCGAGCAGATTATTGCCGGCTATGTGTCGTTGAAGAATCGCCAAAAGCTGGAAGAACTCAGGGACCATCGCCAGCGACTGCTGGACGACGTTCGAGCCTCCAGCGTCCCTGGTTTCAAACCATCGGTCGTGAATGACACGCTCCGCGAGGAGATCGAGCTCATCGAGGCGGCCTTGGCTCGCTTCGACGAGGACGCGTAGTTTGCTGCCGCGGCGTTAGCCGGGCCTATCATCGTGTTTCTGCGATTGCGACGGACTTCTGTTTGGGAGGTACTCATGATCGATCAGGGAACTGCTCCTTATGCTGCCTTCTTGCTCCGCGTGACACTTGCCGGGCTGTTCATTGCGCATCTCTACGGCAAGTGCGTGCTCAAACCGATCAGCCTGTGGTGGAACGGACTTTCCAAACTCGGTTACCCCGAATGGGTTCTGGCCTATGCGCTGAGCGCCGAATTCGGATCGGCGGTTTTGCTGCTGCTCGGCATCTATACGCGCTGGGTGAGCCTCTACACGATCCCGATGATGCTCGGCGCAACCCATTTCTGGATGCTGCGAAAGGGCTACTGGTTCACGGAGGCGGGCTGGGAGCTGCCGTTCGTGTGGGCGATCATGCTGGCCGTTCAGGCGCTGCTGGGCGACGGAGCGTTTGCGGTGAAGGTTCCCAGGCTGCCTTGGGAACGCCGGCTGCAACCGACGCCAGCCTGACGGATTCGCATTCAGGCTGGCGCGTGCGCGACCGCCGCGTTGGCCTGCGGTGACAGTTTCAATGGGGAGGACATTGCCATGCTGCGTATTGCCGTACTGCTGTTGCTCGCTGCTGCCACCACAGCTCACGCTGAGATCGTCCGCAAGGAATTGAAGCGCGCCGACGTGGCCGGGACCGACATGGAAGCCATTGAGGTCTATCTTGAAGTCCCGCCGGGAGAAAGTCTTCCGCGCCATACGCATCATGGCGAGGAGATCGTCTACGTCATTCAGGGAGCGACCTTGCTCCTGCCGGATGGTTCGCAAAGAGAATTGCCCACCGGCGCCGGCGTGATCAACCAGCGCGGCGTGCCGCATGCGGGCTTCAAGATCGGCGGCGACAAGACGCTGAAGCTGATCAACGTCTTCGTGGTCGACAAGGGCAAGCCTTTGACCGAAGTCGTGCAGTAAAGGTCAACTGTGCACGCCGTCACTTGCTGCGGTCGCTGTCCTTCATCCGTCGAACTGTATCGATGAAGGCTTTGATGATCGGGGAGTGGGCTCGCCCGCTGTGATGGGCAATGCTGTACTGGGTCCTGATGGTGCGATCGCTGATCTCGAGCGCGCGCAGATTGGGGTGCGGCACGAACTCGAAGTCGGCGACGACGCTGATGCCGAGGCCGCGCTCGACCGCCTTCCAGACGCCCTCGCGGCTCTCGATCTCGAAGACCGGTTCGATCCTGATGCCCTCGGCCTGCATCGTCGCCTCGAAGGCGCGCCGCGTGGTCGAGCCGCGCTCGCGCAGCACGATCGGCTGGTCGGCCAGCTCGCGCAGCCGGACCGATTTGCGCTTGAACCAGGGATGATCGCGGTTGACGAACACGATCACGCGGTGGGTGCGATAGGGGATCATGGTGACGCGCGGATCCTCCGGGACCTCCGCGAGGATCGCGACGTCGGCTTCGAAGTCGACGATGTGACGAAGCGTGCGTTCGGAATTGCCGAGCAGGGTCGAGATCTGCACCTCCGGGTGATCGCGCTTGAAGGCGGCGATGATCTCGGTGGCATGAAACGGTCCGACGGTCGCCACGCGCAAATGGCCTTTGGTGGCCTTGCCATGCGCGGCCAACAGGTCGTGCGCCTCGTCGCAGAACGTCATGATGCCGCGCGTGATCTCGAACAGCGCGGCGCCGGCCTCGGTGAGCTCGGTGTGCCTGGGCCTTCGGATCAAAAGCTCGACGCCGTAAGTCTGCTCCAGCTCCTTGACCTGGATGGTCAGCGTCGGCTGCCCGACATGGAGCACGCGCGAGGCCGCGGTGAAGCCGCCATGGGCGGCGACCGCATGGAAGGCGCGCAGCTGGCTGAATGCTATTGACATAATCAATAGAACGCATCCGAAGAATGAATTTGTCAATAGCAGCCGGCGCCGTACCTTCGCGCCAAACGGAGGACGCGTGGATGGCCTGGACTTACTCCAACCCGGTAAGAGTTGAATTCGGAGCCGACAGCTTCGACAAGCTGCCGGCGCTGATCGGCAAGCGCGCCTACGCGCTCGTGACCTATGGCGAGCCGGTCTTCGATGAACTCGAGCGCCGGCTGCGCGCCGCGGCGGGGCCATCCGTCCTGACCATCCGCGACGTCGCGCCCAATCCAGACTACCGCCTGCTCACCGAGCAGACCGCTCGTTTTGCCGGGCTCGCGAAGCAGCCCGAGGTGATCATCGCGCTCGGTGGCGGCTCGGTGATCGACTCAGCAAAAGTGTTCGCGGCGGCCGGCGGCGACTTCGCGACCGTGAAGACCTATCTGGAGACGCAGCAGGGCGCCGAGCGCCTCGCGGCGATCCCGATCATCGCGGTGCCGACCACAGCGGGCACCGGTAGCGAGGTGACCTGCTGGGGCACGGTGTGGGACGAGGCCAACGGCAAGAAATATTCGCTGGCGCGCCCGTCGCTCTATCCGACTCATGCGGTGATCGATCCGCGCCTGATGCTCGGCAAGCCGCAGTTGCTCACCATCAGCACCGGCCTCGACGCGCTGTCGCATGCGCTGGAGAGCATCTGGAACATCAACAACAACCCTGTGTCGGCCAACCACGCGGTAGCGGCGGCGCGCGGCGTTCTCGACGTGCTGCCGAAGCTCGCCAACGACCTCGGCAATCTCGAGCTGCGCAGCCGGATGGCGCAGGCGGCGTTGTTCGCGGGGCTGGCGTTCTCCAACACCAAGACCGCGATCGCGCATTCGCTGTCCTATCCGATCACGCTGCGGCACGGCGTGCAGCACGGCATCGCCTGCTCGTTCTCGCTGCCGATGGTGCTGCGCAGTGTGAAGGGGGCGGGCGGGCTCTGCGAGGACAGCCTGCGGCAGATCTTCGGCAGCGACCTCGCGCGGGCGGCCGATAATCTCGAAGACTTCATGGCGCGGCTCGGCATCTCCTGCAACCCGGCCGCTTACAGGATCGAGCGCGCGGAATGGCACGCGCTGATCGCGGATTCGCTCGAGGGAGAACGCGGCCGCAATTTCCTGGGCTCGAAGGAGCGGTTGATCGAGGCAGCGCAGACCCAGCGCATGCCGAGCGCGGTGAGCGCGTGACGACGGTGCGGTGACAAGGAGACACATGATGCAAGAGAACGGCCAAGACAATCGCAAGACCATCACCGTCAACGGGCGCGACTACGAGGCGCCGACGCGGCCGACGGTCGTGATCTGCCTCGACGGTTCGGAGCCGGGCTATATCGAGCAGGCGATCGAGGCCGGCGTCGCGCCGACCTTCGCGCGCTTCATGAAGGAGGGCGCGCATGTCCACGCCGCCAGCGTGATCCCGAGCTTCACCAACCCGAACAACCTCTCGATCATCACCGGGCGCCCGCCCGCGGTGCACGGCATTGCCGGCAACTATTTCTACGACACGGCGAACAACGCCGAAGTCATGATGAATGACCCGAAATTCCTGCGCGCGCCGACCATCCTTGCCGGTGTCCACGACGCCGGCTACAAGGTCGCAGCCGTCACCGCCAAGGACAAG
Organism: Bradyrhizobium sp. INPA03-11B; assembly: GCF_040446015.1. Taxonomy (NCBI): domain Bacteria; kingdom Pseudomonadati; phylum Pseudomonadota; class Alphaproteobacteria; order Hyphomicrobiales; family Nitrobacteraceae; genus Bradyrhizobium; species Bradyrhizobium sp. INPA03-11B. The sequence goes on along the minus strand of NZ_JASGSR010000055.1, from coordinate 47,860 downwards.
CTGCGGACATTGCTCGCCTACGGGCTCGACTATGCGAACGGCCGCGCCATCGCGTTCTCGTCGGAGAAGGCCGACCAGGCCACCAAGGCCGCCAATGGCATCGATAACGTGCTCGACTTCGTCGGCCTGCCGCTGCCGGAGGTCTATTCGGCCGATCTGTCGCGCTTCGTGTTCGCGGCCGGCGTCAAGCTGGTCGAGCGCTATCGTCCTGATTTGATGTACCTGTCGACCACCGACTACATCCAGCACAAGGTCGGGCTCGGCACCAAGGTCGCCAACGACTTCTACGCGATGATCGACGGCTATCTTGCCCAGCTCGATGCGCTCGGCTGTAACATCGTGGCGACCGCCGACCACGGCATGAACGACAAGTTCTTGCCCGACGGCAAGCCCGACGTGATCTATCTCCAGGACGTCATGGACGACTGGACGGGTGCGGGCGCCGCGCGCGTGATCCTGCCGATCACCGATCCCTATGTCGCCCATCACGGCTCGCTCGGCTCGTTCGCGACGATCTACACGCCCGAGGGCGCCGATGTCGGCACGCTGCTGATGCGGCTGCGCGATACCAAGGGCATAGAGGTCGCGCTGACCCGCAAGGACGCTTGCGCCAGGTTCGAGCTGCCGCCGGACCGGATCGGCGACATCGTCGTGATCTCGACCAGGCACAAGGTGCTCGGCACCAGCGAGTCTCGCCACGATCTCTCAGGCTTGACCGAGCCGCTGCGCTCGCATGGCGGGCTGACCGAGGAGCGGGTGCCGCTGATCGCCAACCGCAAGATCGCACTGCCGGCAGGTCACGCCCTGCGCAATTTCGACGCCTTCGACGTCGCGCTCAACCGCATCCAGTGACATCCGGACCTTAAGGACACCATCATGAACATCCAGGGCCCGGCCGTTCGCCATGAGCAGATGCGCATCGCAGGCACGCTCGTCGACACCGACGAGCATGTCGAGGTCTTCAATCCCTACACCAACAAGGTGATTGGCACCGTTCCGGCGGCGCGCCCGGAGCATGTGCGCAGCGCGTTTGCCAAGGCGGCGGCGTTCAAGCCGAAGCTGACGCGCTATGAGCGCCAGCGCATCCTGCTGCGCACCGCCGAGATCCTCGCCGGCCGCAAGGAGGAGTTCGCGCGGCTGATCACCGCCGAGTCCGGGTTATGCTGGAAGGACTCGCTCTACGAGGCGGGCCGCGCCTACGACGTCTATTCCTTTGCCGGGCAGCTCGCGATCCATGACGACGGCGAGACGTTCTCCTGCGACATCAGCCCGCAGGGCAAGGCGCGCAAGATCTTCACGACGCGCACCCCGCTGCTCGGCGCGATCTCGGCGATCACGCCGTTCAATCATCCGCTCAACATGGTGAGCCACAAGATCGCGCCCGCAATCGCCACCAACAACCGCGTGGTGCTGAAGCCGACCGAGCTGACGCCGCTGACCGCGCTCGCGCTCGCCGATGTGCTCTATGAGGCCGGGCTGCCGCCGGAAATGCTGTCGGTGGTCACAGGCAATCCGCATTCGATGGGCGATGCGATGATATCAGATCCCGAGGCCGATCTCGTCACCTTCACCGGCTCGGTCAGGGTCGGCAAGCACATCGCCACCAAGGCGGGCTACAAGCGCCTGGTGCTCGAGCTCGGCGGCAATGATCCTCTGATCGTGATGGAGGACGCCGACCTCGATAAGGCAGCCGAACTTGCGGTCACGGGGGCGACCAAGAATTCCGGCCAGCGCTGCACGGCCGTGAAGCGCATCCTCTGCGTCGAGGCAGTGGCCGACGACTTCGCCGCGCTGGTTCTGAAGAAGGCGCGCACGCTGAGGTGCGGCGATCCGATGGACCCGACGGTCGATGTCGGCACCGTGATCCATGAGGGCGCGGCGAAGGAGTTCGAGCGTCGCGTCAACGCGGCCGTTGCCGACGGCGCCGAGCTGCTGCATGGCAACGATCGCCAGGGCGCGCTGTATCCGCCGACGGTGGTCGACCGGATTCCTTACACCAGCGAGCTCGTGATGCAGGAGACGTTCGGTCCGGTGATTCCGATCATCCGCGTGCCCAACGACATCGAGAGCGTGATCCGGATTTCGAATTCGACCGCGTTCGGCCTGTCGTCCGGCGTCTGCACCAACCGGCTCGACTACATCACACGGTTCGTCAACGAGCTCGATGTCGGCACCGTCAACGTCTGGGAAGTGCCGGGCTACCGGATCGAGATGTCGCCGTTCGGCGGGATCAAGGACTCCGGCCTTGGCTACAAGGAGGGCGTGCAGGAGGCAATCAAGAGCTTCACCAACGTCAAGACCTACTCGCTGCCTTGGCCGGTCTAGAGCAGCGCGTCCGACGAGGGCCGCACGCGCACAACAAGAACAACGCGGCGGCCGACAGCGATCAACCAAACAAAGGGGAGGCCTCAATGTCGATCACGTTCAGTCCGTCGAGCGTCGGCTCGGTCGGAGTCCAGAATCCGGAGCTTGCGACCTTGTTCCGCCGCGCACAGTGGCGGATGCTGTTCGCGGCGATGTTCTGCTATCTGTTCTTCTACACCGGGCGACAGACCTTCGGCTTCGCCATTCCCGGTATCCAGGCCGAGTTCGGCGTCACCAAGGAGGCGCTGGGCTGGGCCAGCGCGGCGCTGCTCTGGTGCTACGCGGTCGGGCAAGCCATCAACGGCAATCTCGGCGACAAGTTCGGCGGCCGCCGCGTGATGAGCGCAGGCGCGATCCTCTCCTTCATCATGAACTGGGCCACCAGCCTCTCGACCGGGATCGTCAGCCTCACCGCGTTCTGGGGCATCAACGGCTATTTCCAGTCGATGGGCTGGGCGCCAGGCAGCCGCCTGCTGTCGAACTGGTGGGGCCGCCACGAGCGCGGCACGGTCTACGGGCTCTATACGTTCGCGGCGGGGCTCGCCTCGGTGCTGTCGTTCGTCACCTCGCTGGTCGTGGTCGGCTATTTCCAGCTCGACTGGCGCTGGATCTTCCGCATCCCGGTCGTCCTGCTGCTGCTCGGCGGCATCGCGTTCTATCTGATTGCGCGCGAGAAGCCTGAGGACATGGGCTTTGCCTCGCCGCATGACGAGGCCGACGACGTTGCGGCAACGGAGGCCGCGGTCGACGCCAATGAGGGCTCGCTCGCGCGCTACAAGGCCGTGCTGTCGAACTGGCGCCTGCTGGTCGCCGGCGTCTCGATCGGTTTCCAGAACGCGGCACGCTACGGCCTGCTGGTGTGGGTGCCGGTGCACTTCCTCGGCAGCAACTGGGCCAAGGCCGGTGCCACCTCGGTGATCGATCCGCGCTGGATCAGCATCGCGCTGCCGGTCGGCATGGCGGTCGGCGCGTTCAGCAACGGCTGGGTCTCGGACAAGGTGTTCGGCTCGCGCCGCTACCTCGCCATCGTGCTCTACATGGTGCTCGCCGCGGTCACCTCGCTGTGCATGTACGCAATCCCGACCTCGGAGATTGTTCTCGGCATGACGGTGCTGTTCCTGTGCGGCTTCTTCACCTACGGCCCGCAATCCTCGTTCTGGGCGCTGTGCCCGGACCTGGTCGGCCACAAGCGGGCAGGGACCGCAACCGGGGTGATGAACTTCTTCGCCTATCTGTTCGCAGGTCTCGGTGAGCCGATGATCGGCCACTTCATGGACAAGCATAACCAGACGTCGCTGGTGTTCCTGGTGGTCGCGATCTGCGCGACGTCGAGTGCGGTGGTGGCAGCGTTCATCCGCCGCTGACCAGCGATCCGCATCGCCGGCTCCACGACAGGTCCGCGCGTCCACGGGAGGCGCGGACTGCTCTTTTTTGGACTAAGCAGAACACCGTTGAGCGCGGTCGCCGGAGCCGCAGCGCCCGGCCAATTCCCTGAAAAATCCCGGCGCGGGCCGGTGAGCTGGCGCCCAATTCCTCGCCATGACCTGATCAATATCGAAGCAGCAATTATATAATATATAGTGATATCAATATGATATAACAAATTGTATGCAGAATGCAAAATGTGCTTGTCGCGCCGGCCTCCTTGAAGCAGACTTTGCGCGGGGCAGGAGAGGCCAACCACCTTCGATGACGAGGGCGCGCCAGGGGCAAAAACAATCTGCCGGCAGAGGAGCGTGCAATGAGCGAGCAGGTGTCCACCATCGCAATGGCAGATGCGGCGAAGCCTTCCGGCGTGCGCTGGAAGATCTTCCTGCTGATGCTGTTCCTGATCTCGATCAACTATATCGATCGCGCCTCGCTGTCGGTCGCAATGCCCGTGATCGCCAAGGAGTTCGATATCGATCCGGCGATGCAGGGCCTGATCCTGAGCTCGTTCTTCTGGACCTACGCGCTGATGCAGGTGCCGGGCGGCATGCTGGCCGATCGCTTCAAGCCGCGCATCGTGATCGCGCTCGCGACACTGTTCTGGGGCTTCTTCCAGGCGCTGGCGGCGCTGTCCACCAGCTGGATGCTGCTGCTCATGACCCGGCTCGGGCTCGGCGCATCGGAGGCCCCGATCTATCCGGCCGGCGGCAAGCTCAACGCGATCTGGATGACGCAGACCGAGCGCGGCCGCGGCGCGACCTTGCTGGACGGCGGTGCGCCGCTTGGCGCTGCGCTCGGCTCGATCGTGATCGCCTGGCTGATGGCGGCATTCAGCTCCTGGCGCGTGGCCTTCGTCGTCGCCGGCATCGGCACCATGCTGTGCGGGCTGTGGGCCTGGTACTACATCCGCAACGTGCCGCGCGAGCATCCGTCGGTCAATGAAGCCGAGGCGCGCTATCTCGAGGAGGCGCATGCGATCGAGGACGCGGCGACGCCGCCCTCGTCCGGTGCGAGCGGGATCGCCTATTTCCGCTTCCGCTCGGTGTGGTGCATGTGCCTCGGCTGGATGTTCTTCAACACCACGTTCTATGGGCTGCTGACCTGGATGCCCACCTATCTGTTCAAGGTGCACGGCTTCGACATCAAGGCGCTCGGCGGTGCATCTTTCATCATCTTCTTCGCGGGCTTCGTCGGCGAACTGGTCGGCGGCTGGATCGGCGATGGCTGGCGCGCGCGGGGCGGGGCGCCCAACACCGTGTTCCGCACCCTGTTCGGCATCGCCGCGATCATGGCGACCGTGTCGATCTTCCTCGTCGCCTACGTCACCAATGCGGTGGTGGTGGTGGTGCTGCTGTCGACGACGCTGTTCTTCCTGCGCTGGTGCGGCATGTATTGGGCGATCCCGTCGGCGCTGGCGGGCCGCGGCAAGTCCGGCTTCCTCGGCGGCTGCATGAATCTCGGCGGCAACATCGCCGGCATCACGACGCCGCTGATCGTCGGCTTCATCGTGCAGGCAACCGGCTCCTACTTCCTGGCTCTGATGTATTTCGCCGCCGCGGGCATTGCGCTGTTGATCTGCTCGACCCTGATCGACTACAGCCGCAAGCTCCCGGTCTAGAATCGAACTGCGGCCGAGCCCGTGAAGGGTTCGGCCGGTTGATGAGGCCTCGCGAATGACACGTCCCGTCCGGCTCGGCATGCTGACGCCGTCGTCGAATACCGCACTCGAGCCGATCACCTGCGCGATGCTGGCTGGGATCGACGACGTCTCGGCGCATTTCTCGCGCTTCAAGGTGACGGAGATCGCGTTGTCGGAGCAGGCGCTGCGCCAGTTCGACGCCAGCGAGATCCTTCGCGCCGCGGAATTGCTCGCTCATGCCAAGGTCGACGTGATCGCCTGGAACGGCACCTCGGCAAGCTGGCTCGGCTTCGATCGTGACGAGAGCCTGTGCGAGCAGATCACGGCGGCTACGGGAATCAAGGCCTGCACCACGGTGCTGGCCTATCGCGACCTGCTGCGGCGGATCGGCGCCAAGCGCATCGGATTGGTGACGCCGTATCGCCGGGACGTGCAGGACAAGATCATCGCCAACTGGAATTTGGAAGGGCTGCACTGCTTCGTCGAGCGGCATTTGTCGTTGCAGGACAATTTCTCCTTTGCCGAGGTCAGCGAGACCGAGATTGCCGGGATGATTGAGGAGGTCGTGCGCGAGGGCTGCGATGCCGCCGTCGTGCTCTGCACCAATATGCGCGGCGCGGGCGCGGCCGAGCGGCTGGAGCGCGGATTTGGCGTGCCGGTGCTGGACTCGATCGCGGTGACGTTATGGGCGTGCCTCGCCAGGACGGGCAGCGATCCGTCGCGCGTGCATGGCTGGGGCAGCCTGTTCACGAACCCCGATCTGCGCGCGGCGAGCGCGATCTCCGATCAAAACAATGAAGGCGTGCAGTGACTGAGGCCAAGAGCGAAACGAAGCCGACCAGACGTAGCAAGGAGCCCAAGCGGACGATGACGGCGCTGCAACGGCGCCGTCTGCGCGTGCCGCGGGTCGGGCTGCACGAGCAGGCGGCTACACGGCTCCGCACCATGATCGTGCGCGGCGAGCTGGCGCCGGGGCAATCGCTGGGCGAGGCGGATTTGTCCGACGCGCTCGGCATTTCGCGCACTCCGTTGCGCGAGGCGCTGAAGCAACTGGCGAACGAGGGCCTGGTCGAGCTCAGGCTCAACCACAGCGCCGTGATCACGCCGTTCCGCCGCGCCGAGCTGACCGAATTGTTCGAGGCCGTCAGCGGCATCGAGCGGTGCGCCGCCGAGCTCGCGGCGCTGCGCATGGAGGACGCCGATTTCGAACGGCTCGAGGCGCTGCAGGACAAGATCGAGTGGCATCACGGCCGCGGCGAGCTGCGCGACTATTTCCAGGCCAATCAGCAGATCCATTCGGCGATCGTCGGCTTCGCCCGCAACGCGGTGCTGAAGGCGACACATGAAGCGCTGCTGGCACGGGCCGAGCGTGCGCGCTTCTTCGCGCTCTCGGTGCTCGGGCGCTGGGATGAATCGGTGCGCGAGCATCAGGAGATCCTGGCCGCGCTCAGGCGCCGCGATGCAGCGCTGGCCGGGCAGATCCTGGCTCACCACGTCCGCCGCACCGGCGAGATCGTCGCCGATACGTTGGATGGCAAGGGAGATCAGGCTGGAGCGCCGGACGCACCTGCCAAGCCGCGCGGCCGCAAGGCGAGGAACGTTGCGTCATGAAGATCCTGCTGCTCAATCCCAACACGACGGCAGATGTGACGGATCTGCTGCATGCCGCCGGCAGCAAGGTCGCCTCGGTCGGTACCGAGCTCGTGCCGGTCACCGCCGCGCGCGGCGTGCCTTATATTGCGACCCGCGCCGAGGCGCAGATCGGGGGCGCGATCGCGCTGGAGATGCTGGCCGAGGCCGGCCCCGGCATCGATGCCGCCATCATCGCCGCGTTCGGCGATCCCGGCCTGTTCGGCGCGCGCGAACTGTTCGCGTTTCCGGTCGTCGGATTGGCCGAGGCCGCGATGCTCACCGCCTGCATGCTCGGCCGGCGGTTTGCGATCGTGACTTTCGCCGGCGCGCTGGCGCCGTGGTATGAGGAGTGCGTCGCCATGCACGGGCTCAGCGGGCGCTGCGCCGGCATCCGCACGCTCGACGGCCGCTTCCAGTCGCTCTCCGACGTGCAGACCGAGAAGGAAGAGCTCCTGGTCGCGCTCGCCAATCAGGCGGTCGCGCAGGATGCAGCTGACGTCGTCATTCTGTCAGGCGCGCCGCTCGCCGGGCTTGCGGCGAAGGTGCGCGACCGTATTCCTGTGCCGGTGGTCGATCCGGTTGTGGCCGCCGTGCGCCAGGCGGAGACGCTTGCCATGCTCAAGCCGCGCAAGGCGGTGGCCGGCACCTTCCGCCGCCCCGATCCGAAGCCGACGATCGGGCTGGCCGAGCCGCTAGCCGCCGTCATCGAACATCGCTCACCGAAAGAGGGGACAAGCTGATGTCCTTCGACACCATCATCCGCGGCGGCACCGTGGTCACCGCTGCCGACACCTTCGCCTGCGACGTCGGTATCCGCGACGGCAAGATCACAGCGCTCGGTCACGATCTCGGCAATGCGACCACGATCATCGACGCCACCGACCGCCTGGTGCTGCCCGGCGGCATCGACAGCCACGTGCACTTCGCCCAGCCGTCGGGCGACGGCATCGTGATGGCCGACGGCTTTGCCTCTGGCACCCGCTCGGCGGCGTTCGGAGGCAACACCACCGTGCTGCCGTTCTGCCTGCAGGAGAAGGGCCAGACGCTGCGCGAAGCGCTGAAGCATTACCATTCGCTGGCGGAAGGCGAATGCCATGTCGACGTCGCCTTCCATCTCATCGTCACCGATCCGACCGAGCATGTGCTGGGCCAGGAGCTGCCGGCGCTGGTCGAGGACGGCTACACCTCGCTGAAAGTCTTCATGACCTACGAGGGGCTCGCGCTGTCGGATCGCGAGCTGCTCGAGACCATGTCGGTCGCGCGCGAGACCGGAGCGATGCTGATGGTGCATGCGGAAAACTTCGACGCCATCCGCTTCCTGACCGACCGGCTGGAACGCGCCGGCAATACGGCGCCGCGCTTCCACGCCACCTCGCGGCCGATCCCGGTCGAGCGCGAGGCCACCCATCGCGCGATCTCGCTGTCGGAGCTCGTCGATGTGCCGATCATGATCGTGCACGTCTCGAACCGCGAGGCGATGGACGAAATCCGGCGCGCGCAGCAGCGCGGTCTCAGGGTGATGGGCGAAACCTGTCCGCAATATCTCATGCTGACCGAGAAGGATCTCGATCAGCTCAATATGGAGGGCGCGAAATACGTCTGCTCGCCGCCGCCGCGCGACGTCGCCAGCCAGCAGGCGTGCTGGGAGGGCCTGCAGCAGAAAGTATTCTCGGTGTTCTCGTCGGATCATTGCCCGTTCCGCTACGACGATCCAAAAGGCAAGCTCGCGCCGAAAGGGCGCACCAGCTTCCGCTGGGTGCCGAACGGCATTCCCGGCGTCGCGACCCGGCTGCCGATCCTGTTCTCCGAGGGCGTGGTGAAGGGCCGCATCGATCTCAACAGCTTCGTCGCCTTCAGCGCCACCAACCACGCCAAGATCTACGGCCTCTATCCGCGCAAGGGCACGATCGCGGTCGGCTCGGATGCCGACATCGCGCTGTGGGACCCCAAGCGCAAGGTGACGATCCGCCATGAGCTGATCCACGACGGGGCCGACTACACGCCCTATGAAGGGCTTGAAGTGACCGGCTGGCCGGTGCTGACCATGGTGCGTGGCAAGGTGATCGTCGACGACGGCACCCTTGTCGGCAGCAAGGATCACGGCACATATTTGCCGCGTGCCAAACCCCCGGCGGGGGCGACCATCCCGTAATACGCCAAGGAAGTAACCCGCAAAGCAAGAAGGCAGGAGACCACCATGCCCTACGCGACAACAGATGACGGCGTGCGGCTCTATTTCGAGGAGACCGGATCTGGTCATCCGGTGATCCTGGTCCATGAATTCGCCGGCGACCTGCGCAGCTACGAGCCGCAGATGCGGCATTTCGGCAAGCGCTTCCGCACCATCGCCTACAATGCGCGCGGCTTTCCGCCGTCTGATGTGCCGGAGCAGGTCTCATCCTATTCGCAGGCGCGCGCCGCCGACGACATCCTGGCGGTACTCGATCACATCGGCGCGCCGAAGGCGCATATCGTCGGCCTGTCGATGGGCGGGTTTGCGACGTTGCATTTCGGGTTGCGCCACCCGGCGCGGGCGCTGTCGCTGTGCATCGGAGGCTGCGGCTATGGCGCCGAGCTCGACAAGCGCGAGACGTTCCGCGCCGAGGCCGATGTGATCGCGGGCATGATCCGCAAAGAGGGCATGCCGGCCTTCGCCGAGCGCTACGCCTACGGGCCGACGCGCGTGCAGTACGAGAATAAGGATCCGCGCGGCCACGACGAGTTCAAGCGCATGCTGGCCGAGCACTCCGCGGTCGGATCGGCCAACACCCAGCAAGGCGTGCAGAAGGAGCGGCCCTCGCTCTACACGCTGGTCGACGAGATGAAGCGTATCGATGTGCCGACGCTGATCATCACCGGCGACGAGGACTGGCCGTGCCTGTTGCCGGGCATCCTGATGAAGCAGAGTATCCCGTCCGCCGCGCTTGCGGTGATGCCGAACTGCGGCCATGCCATCAACATCGAGGAGCCCGACGAATACAACCGGATCGTCGGCGATTTCCTGTCCCAGGTCGAAAGCGGCCGCTGGCCGCAGCGCGATCCCCGCGCAGTGAGTGCGTCGATCACGGGGATGAAGGACTAAAGCGGGATGAGTTTTGGTTGAATCGGTTTGGCGCGGTCTTGCTTCACCTCTCCCCGTCGGGGAGAGGTCGGATTGCGAAGCAATCCGGGTGAGGGCTCTTGCTCTCTCGATAGACCGTCACCCCTCGCCCGATTTGCTGCGCAAATCGACCTCTCCCAAGGGAGAGGTGAACTTTCGATGCCGTTCCAGCTCAACCTAACCTCATCAGGCTTTAGGGTGCGTATTCATCGGCAGCGGCTTGCGTGAGAAGGCGAGGGGCTCCATTGCCTCTTGCTCAAATGCTCGTGCGCGATCAGCCAACCGGATTGCTCCTTGCGGAGCACTCTGGTGCCTCGTCCATTTCCGCTAATTTCTTCGCGCACTCCGTCATGTCGGATCGTCGCCGCGCAATACGCGTGAGAGCAGATAGATTCGTGACGCGCGTGCGTCATAGCGATCGATCCAACATCGCTCGCAAGCGCTGCAATCGACGCGTGAATCGAACGCGTGATGATGAATAGTTGTGACGAAGTGTTGCTCGCACAAAACTTACACAGGGCTGTCATCGGCGATGGATAACTTGCCGCAGGTCGACGTCACAAATCTGTAAAATCAAGGGGCACTACGGTGAAAGCCAAATTTCTTTCAACGGTCGGAGTCTGTCTGGTCGCTGCCGCTGCAATTGCGTGCAGCGCCGCCGCTCAGGACGACAGGGATCACGATCATCGTCATCCGCACGACATCCACACCGCAACGCCGATCAAGCATCTCGTCGTCATCTTCAACGAGAACCGCTCGTTCGATCATTACTTTGCGACCTATCCGAATGCAGCCAACCCGACCGGCTCCATTCCGTTCACTGCGAAGCCGCATACGCCGAAGGTCAACAATCTTGCCAACGCCAATCTGCTGACCAACAACCCGAACCTCAACCCGGCCAACGGCACCGGCGCGACCAATCCATTCCGCCTCGATCGCACCCAGGCCAACACGCGCTCGCAGAACCACGCCTACACGCCCGAGCAGCAGGCGGTCGACAACGGCAACGAAGACCTGTTTCCGAAGTTCACGGGCCGCGGCACTGCCGGCGGCGTCGGCGCCTTCGGCACCAACGGCCAGGTGATGGGCTATTTCGACGGCAACACCGTCACCGCGTTCTGGAATTACGCCCAGAACTTCGCGATGAGCGACAACAACTGGACCGACACCTTCGGTCCGTCGACGCCCGGCGCGCTCGAAGTGGTCTCCGGCCAGACCAACGGTGCGCAGAATATCGTCGGCACGTCGTCGTCGATCGCCGACGGCCAGGGCGGCCTGACGCTGATCGGTGACACCGATCCTGCCTACGACTCCTGCTCGAGCACGACCAGCCAGGTCCTGATGACCAGCAAGAACGTCGGCGACCTGCTCAATGCCGAGCACATCAGCTGGGGCAGCTTCATGGGCGGCTTCGACCTGACGCTCAAGAACAGCAACGGCACCACCAATTGCGGCCGCAGCACCTTCTCGAGCAACGTCAACGGCACCATCGTGGACTACATCCCGCACCACGCCTGGTTCCAGTACTACAAGTCGACCGCGAACCCGACCCATGCGCGGCCGAGCTCGGTGAACGCGATCGGCCACACCTACGTTCCCGGCAGCAAGACGGTCGATCCGGCCAATCATGCCTACGATCTCGAGGATTTCTACGCTTCGGTGAAAGCCGGCAACTTCCCGGCCGTCTCCTACATCAAGATGCCGGCCTATCAGGACGGTCATCCCGGCAACTCCGACCCGCTCGACGAGCAGGCGGGCAATGTCGAGCTGATCAACTTCCTGCAGACGCAGAAGGAGTGGCGCGAGACCGCTGTCATCATCACCTATGACGACTCCGACGGCTGGTACGACCACCAGTACATCGCGCCGACCAGCGCCTCGTATGATCCGACCGCCGATCAGGTCAACGGTCCCGGCCAGTGCGGCCGCGGTGTCGGTAAGCAGACGCAGCCGAACGGCCTCAACGGCCAGCCGGTGAACGGCCGCTGCGGTCCTGGTACCCGCACTCCGTTCCTGGTGATCTCGCCCTACGCCAAGAAGAACTTCGTCAGCCACACCCGCATCTCGCAGGCGTCCGTGGTGCGCTTCATCGAAGACAACTGGCTGCACGGCCAGCGTCTCGGCGGCGGCTCGTTCGACGACAGCGTCGAATCGATCACGGACATGTTCGATTTCGATCACGGTCACGATCGCGACGATGACGATCGGCAGAACAAGCTGTTCCTCGATCCGACGGCGGGCACGGTGGTCGTCAGCGCTGACGATCATCACCATCACTAACGCTCTGGGACTGGCGCCCTTGGGATCACTGGACGTCATATGAACGGCCGCATGTTGTGGCTTCTCGGCGCCGGCCTGCTCTGCATGGCCGGCGCCGTTGCGGCAGTCGAGACGCAAGGGCTTCCGGGCGCCAATCCGAACCCGGTGCAGCTCAGGCGTCCGCCTGTGGCTCCGCTGTCCGGAATGGCGCAGCTCGGCCAGAAGATCTTCTTCGACGCGTCGCTGTCGTCGTCGGGCGCATTGTCATGCGCATCCTGTCACAGTCCGGACCACGCCTACGGCCCGCCCAATGATGCGGCGGTCATGCTCGGCGGGCCCGCGCAGTCCCGGCAAGGGACGCGCGCCGTCCCGGGCCTGACCTATCTCGAGCGGCAACCAAATTTCAGCATCGGGCCCGAGAAGGACGAGGACGACAACGTCGTCGACTTCGCGCAACTGGCGGCGGCGGGCCAACAGGCGGCGCGCGCCAAGAAGGTTGCGACCGGTACCGCCGCGTCCGCGGTCAACATCGTTCCGCAAGGGGGGCTGTTCTGGGATGGCCGCGCCGATACGCTGCAGGACCAGGCGATCTTCCCATTGCTCGATCCCAACGAGATGGACGGCGGCAGCATCGAGGTGGTGGCGCAGAAGCTGCGCCAGGCGAGCTACGCGCCGCGCTTCGCCGAATTGTTCGGCGCCGGCGTCTTCGACAATACGCGGTTGCTGGTCGCGGAGGCGATGTTTGCGGTCGCGCGCTATCAGGTCGAGGAGCCGAGCTTCCATCCCTACACCAGCAAGTTCGACTACTGGCTGGAAGGCAAGGCGCGGCTCAGCGAGAGCGAGATGCGCGGCCTGCAATTGTTCAATGATCCGGACAAGGCCAATTGCGCCGGGTGCCACACGTCGGCGCCGACCCGCGACGGCCTGCCGCCGCTGTTCACCGACCATCAGTATGAGGCGCTCGGCGCGCCGCGCAACGCTGCCCTCGGCAGCAATCGCGATCCCAACTATTTCGATCTCGGGGTCTGCGGCCCGTATCGCACCGACATTGCCGAGCAGACGCAATATTGCGGAATGTTTCTGACGCCGACCTTGCGCAACGCGGCAACGCGCCGGGTGTTCTTCCACAACGGCGTCTTCACCAGCCTCGCGCAGGTGCTCGATTTCTATAACTTCCGCGATACCAATCCGGAGAAGGTGTACCCGCGCGCGGCCGACGGAACTGTGCGGAAATACGACGACCTGCCGGAAAAATATCACGGCAATGTCGACGTCAGCGATCCGCCCTTCGAGCGCCATCTGGGCGAAACGCCTGCGATGACGGCGCAGGATGAAGCCGACATCATCGCCTTCGTGAAGACGTTGACCGACGGCTACCAGCCGGAGCGCTGAGCGGTCGCCACCGTCCGTCGTGGAACCGATACGTGAGTTGGCAGGTCATCGTCATCCGCGCATAATGGGCGGATGCATGTCGTCGAAGGCAACGGCGCAAGGATCCCCGCAATCGGGCTCGGTACTTGGGAGCTGCGCGGGCGGACCTGCGCCCGCATCGTCGAGCAGGCGCTGCGCCTGGGTTACCGGCACATCGACACCGCGCAGATCTACGACAATGAGCGTGAGGTCGGCGAGGGGCTGCGCGCCTCCGGCATCAAGCGCAACGACGTGTTCGTGACCACCAAGGTCTGGACCACGCATTTCATGGCGAAGGATCTCGAACGTTCCGCCAAGGAGAGCCTGGCGCGGCTGCGTTTGACCGAGGTCGATCTGTTGCTGTTGCACTGGCCCAATCCGCAAGTGCCGCTTGCCGAGACGCTCGGCGCGCTGGCGCGGGTCAAGCAGGCCGGACTGGCGCGGCATATCGGGCTCTCGAACTTCGACGAGGTGCAGATCGAGGAGGCGGTTGCGGCGTGTCCCGAACCGCTCGCCTGCGATCAGGTCGAGTACCATCCCTATCTCGACCAGGCCGATGTGATCGCGGCCTGTACACGCCATGGCATGGCGTTCGTCGCCTACAGCCCGATCGCGAAAGGGCGCGTCAAGGGCGACCGCGCGCTGGCGCGGATCGGCGACCGCTATCGCAAGACGGCTGCCCAGATCTGCCTGCGCTGGCTGGTGCAACAGAACGTCTCGGCGATCCCGCGCACCTCAAAGCTCGAGCGGCTCCAGGAAAATATCGACATCTTCGATTTCGAGCTGTCGGATGATGACATGCACGAGATTACGGCGATGGGGAACGCGGCCGTGCGTTGACGGCCGGATGGCTCATTGGGTCCTGGCCTGAGCATCGCGCCGCGGAAAATGGCTAGGCAGCGGTCCGGATCGTGCTATTGCCCGCGGGCTGATCGCGGTTTTGGATCGCGAATGGGGGATTGAGGCAGACGGGTTCCAGCCGGTATTGTAGCCGGCGGGGAGACGACACCGATGTGATCGAGCGGGATGAAGTTTCGGCCAAACGCGGATATGATGGCGTCGGTGTTCGTGCACCTGATGCTGCTCGCGCTGATTTTCCTCTATTCGGAGGTCCATCAGTTCGATCCCGTCGCCGCTGATACGGTGCCGGTCGAGATCGTGACGCCGCAGGAGGTCGCCAAGGCGGAGATTAAGGCGGAGATCAAGCCCGAACCCGATCCGGTGCCGAGCCCGTCGCCGACGCCCGAATTGCAGTTGCCGTCACTCGACAAGCCGGTGGACACCGCCAAGCCCGAGCCGTCAGCGCAAGCGCCCGCACCGCAGCCACAGCAGCCCACGCCACAGCCCGCGCAGAAGCAGGCGACACCGGCGCCCAAGCCCAGCCCGGCTCCGCAACATGCGGCGGTCGAGCCGCCGGCGCCTCAAACGCCGCCGATGCCTCAGCCGATGCCGCAGCAACAGGCGGCGGCATCACCGCCTGCCTATACGCAGCCGGAGCCGGACCTGTCCGTCAAATACAATGTCATGCTTGGCTTGCCGCCCGACATCTCCGTGAAGCCGCCGGCCGAAGCGCCGTCCGGCCCAGGTCCCGGTAAGGATAATTTCGACGCCGCGGCCACCGAGCAGGCCGACGTCGGCTCCAGCGTCGTCGCCGAATTCCGCCGCCATCTGAAAACCTGCATGAAGCTTCCGGCGACGCTGAGCACGAGCGATGACGTCAAGATCAAGCTTCGGGTATTCATGAAGCCCGACGGCAAGCTCGCCGCATCGCCTTTGCTGATCGAAGCCACCGCATCGGAAAAGGGGCCGCTGCTGCTCAAGAGCGCGACCGATGCGCTGCAAACCTGCCAGCCCTATGCGATGCTGCCGCGGGATCGCTACGGCGAATGGAAGGTGCTCGACCTCGACTTCACGCCGCGCGATTTTGCGTCGTGAGGCGGGCGTCATTGCGAGCGAAGCGAAGCAATCCATGCTTCCGCGAAACGGATAGATGGATTGCTTCGTCGCTTCGCTCCTCGCAATGACAGCCGGCTTATTCAGCTTCCCATCGCCCGCCAGGCGTTGGAGGCGAATTGCCGGCGCCAGATCACGATCACGACCGCGGCAGTGGTGATGAACAGCACCCAGGGGCTGACGAACCAGCCGAGATAGCCGAGCGCGAAGAAGAACGCGCGCTGACCGCGGTTGAAGTGCCGGCCTGCGGTCTCGAACAGCCGCGTGGTGCGGATGACATGGGCCTCCGCCTCGGGCGTATCGCGCTGGCCGGCCGGCGGCATCGCGCCGAACAGGATCGCGACATAGTTGAACAGGCGATAGGCCCAGGCGAATTTGAAGAAGGTGTAGATGAAGATCAGGATCAAGCCGATGCACTTGACCTCCCACAGCGCGGGCGAGGGCGTCAGGTTGACCGGCAGCGCGCCGAGCACCGCGAGCGCGTCGTTGGTGGCGCGCAACAGCGCCAGCGCGCCGCCGATCGCGATCAGGCTGGTCGAGGCGAAGAACGCGGTGCCGTTCTGCAGGCTGGCCATGATCTGCATGTCGACCATCCGCGCGTCGCGGTGGAGCAGGTTCCGCACCCAGATCTCGCGATAGACGTGCATCCGCGCCGACAGGCTGTCGCGCCCATAGGCGGTGTGCTCCAGCGTGATGGCATAGACCAGCCATTCCAGCGCAAAGAAGCTGACCGCTAGGATGTCGACCCAATAGCCGGTCATGGTGCCTTCCTTCGTGAACGCGCGGTGCGCCAATCCGCGCCGCGTTGCATCCCGCGTCATGTACAGGTTGAACGCGTGCAATGCACTATGGCAAACTGCGCGGGCAACAGGATTCCCCGGACATGCTCAAGCTCGTCATCGGCAACAAGAACTATTCGTCATGGTCGATGCGGCCCTGGCTGGCGCTGCGCGCCAACAACATCCCGTTCGAAGAGGTCTTCATTCCGCTCTACACGGACCAGGCCGACAAGGACCGCATCCTCTCGTTCAGCAAGGCCGGCAAGGTGCCGACGCTGATCGACGGCGACGTCACGGTGTGGGATTCGCTGGCGATCATCGAATATCTCGCCGAGAAGTTTCCCGAGGCGAAGCTGTGGCCGGCGGATCGCGCCGCGCGCGCGCATGCCCGCGCGATCTCGGCGGAGATGCATTCCGGCTTCGTGCCGCTGCGCAGCGAATGCGGCATGAACCTGCACCGGCCGATCCGTGCCATCGCGCTGTCGGACGACGCGCGGGGCAATGTGGCGCGGATCGAGGAGATCTGGGCCGATTGCCACGCGCGTTATGGCAAGCAGGGCCCGTTCCTGTTCGGGACATTCTCCGCGGCGGACGCGATGTATGCCCCGGTGGTGCATCGCTTCCGCACCTACGCGATCCCGGTGATGCCCGAGGCGCAGCATTATGTCGACGCCATGATGCAGCTGCCGGCATTCCAGGAATGGACCCGCGATGGCCTGGCCGAGACCCTGCGGATCGACCGATTCGAGGATGCCTGACTGCCGCAGCACTGCCGAATTGTGACAGCAGTCACAAAGATCGCAGCTTGACGCCGCGCGGCCGAAGGCGTCGAATCCGTGCGGCTGGTTTCGCAAGTCGTGAAAGGACTTAGACCATGGGCATTCTCGATTCCCTGGAGAATTCGCCGGAGCTGAAAGGCATGCTCGGCCAGCTCGGCGCGGCCGTGATCCCCGTCGTGCTCGGCGAGGTGATGGGCAACGGCGGGCAGGGCGGCTTGTCCGCGATCGTGGCCAAGCTCGAGCAGGCCGGCCTCGGCGAGCAGGTCAAATCCTGGATCGGCACCGGCCAGAACCTGCCGATCACGGCCGAGCAGCTCCAGCAGGTGCTGGGCAGCGACACGGTCAAGCAGCTCGCCGCCAGGTTCAACATCCCCGTCGACCAGCTGTCCAAGGTGCTGGCCCAGCAGCTTCCGGGTGCGGTCGATAGCGCGAGCCCGAACGGCAGGCTACCGCATACCGCCTGAGCCGGTGGAACCGGGTTCCCGCCGGGGCCCGGCGCGCAATTTCCGGCTGGCACGTAAATTGCTGTCTATCACCCTGAAAAACCTGCAAAAATAGCGCGTTCGCCATGCCCCAATCTTGCTGGATTTGGGGCAGGGCGATGTGCTAGCTTGCCGCAGGGTTCTCAAAATGCCGGCCAGAGCTATCGGGACTGTCAGCTCGGCCAGCAATCTCTAAAAAAATGGAGAGGGCGTTGAAGCATAAGTACTCGATTGGCGAGATCGTCTATTTCACGGCCAGCAACGTGGCGCGCCCCGCTGCGAGCGGCACCTATGAGGTGATCCGCCTGCTGCCGACCGAGGGGGACGACTGCCAGTACCGCATCAAGAGCTCGACCGAAGCTTTCGAACGGGTGGCCAAGGAGAGCCAGCTCGCGCTGTCCTGAACGAGTTGTGCGCAAGCCGGCGGCTGGCGCGGGTTTCCCGCCGCCGCCGTCAAAAGGCCCTGTTCGCAGACCCATTGTGCTGAAGGTTGGACGTCGGGGTGGCGACGTTGGCCGTCGCCGATTGTGCTTACGCTGCGTTGAGGGACATCGCGCATGAATTGGGCTTCCTCGCTGGACCAGATCTGGCGCTCACCGACCTTCCCGATGTGGCTGACGCTGGCCGCCGCGGGGTTCTTTGGGATCGTTGTTCTGGTCACGCTGCTGCGCGCGGAAAAATCCGTCGCCAACGGCGCGCTGACCGTCATCACGCTGCTGTCGATCGCGGTTGCGGTCGCCGCGACGATCCGCGGCTTCGGGCCGGGCGGGCAGGGGGCGGCGCCAAGCGAGACACGAACCGCGCAATTGACCGGCCAGACCGTGCCGGCGCTGGCCTGCGTCGACGACCTCGCCGGAGACGCCGTGCTCAATGCCTGCGAGAAGGTGCTGTTCGGTTCGTCCGATACGGCCGCGGCGGCGGTCAGCTACGCGGCGGCGCAGATCTCGCGCCTGACCGCGCTCGGCGACCTCGCAACTGCGGAGCGCAATTCGACCACCGAGTTGCAGGCGCTGCGCCGCGCCGTCGAGCATGACCGGTACGGCCTGGTGGCCTATGCGCTGATGGCGCGCGACCACTGCACGCCGACGGCGTGCCCCGCATTCCGCTCGCTCGGCGACAACCATCAGATCGTCGCCAACATGAACGACCGGACCTACGAGAACCTGATCACGCGCTACGCGTCGTCTTGGAACGCGCCCACCATGGCCGCCCAGCCGTCGGCTGCCGGCCTGGTCGCGGCGCTGCCGCCATCGATGCCGACCGGCAAGCCGACCAATGCGGAGTTTCCAAGCTCGGCGGACACCCCGCCGGTCAGCATCATGACGCCCGTACCGGCGAAGCCGGCGGCGGCGGCACCGCCGCCGGCCGCGCGCGCTGCCGCCGCGTCGCCCGCGGCCCCGAAGCGGCCGCCTGCCGCGAAGCGTCCAGTCCAGATCGCGCCGGCGGCTCCTGCGCCAGCGGCGCCGCCACCTGCCGCGGCGAGTGCGCCGGCGGCCGCGAGCCAGGACTAGGCGTGGGCCTGAGCGTGATGACGGCGGCCTGAGCCGCCGTCATTGCATGGTTCCCTGCGGCAATCCCGATATCCACTGCCGCTTCCATCGCTCCCTTTCCAAAGCGCGCGCCGGCCGCTACATCCGCCGTATGCCGCTTCATCTCATCAAGCTCGCCGTCGGTTGCGACTCGGTCAAGGAACTCAAGGGCTGGGTTGCCGAACGAATGGCGACCGCCAGGAAAAAGGGCCTGCCGCTCCGTCACGTCCACATCACGCGGATGACGCCGAAGCGCGAGGAGGAGATCCTCGCCGGCGGCTCGCTGTACTGGGTGATCCGCGGCGAGATCGCGGCGCGCGAGAAGATCATTGCGATCGAGCCGTTCCGCGACAAGGACGGCATCGGACGCTGCCGCATCGTGATGCAGCCCAAGGTGATCGCCGTCTCGCCACGGCCGATGCGGCCGTTCCAGGGCTGGCGCTATCTGACCGCGGACTCCGCGCCTGCCGATCTCACCAGGTCGAGCGCGGCCAGCGTGGCATCGATGCCGGAGCCGATGCGCCGCGAGCTGCGCGACCTCGGATTGCTCTGAGCAATCGGATTGCTGTGAGCAATTACTGAGTGACGAGATGCAGCCGGCCCCATTCGGACGCCGGAATCTCGACATAGCGGCCGCCGCCCGCATTGCTGACGGCGACATCGAGCAGCTCGTGATCTATTCCCATCTCGCCGAGATAGCGCCGGAACTGGTCGGTGAAGATCGAGGTCAGGCTCTCGCGACGCTCGGCCGAGACGTTGGGCGCGAACCGGTTCTGGATCGCCATGCCGCTCAGCACCACGTGGCTGCCCGCGAGCAGGCTGCGATGCACGCCGCCCGACAGCATCAGCACGCAGGCGAAATCGCAGGCGATGCCGGACAGCTTCTCCTTCGCATCCAGCGGGCCGCCGGGTCGCTTGAGCGCGAAGCATTCCTCCTCGGACTTTCCGGCGCAGGCCTCGACCTCGGTCGCAGCGACCACGGCATCGATGCTGCGATCGCGCAGGATGCGGCCGAGGCTGGCGGCGACATTGAGGTTGGAGTTCCCCTTGATGTTGATCACCACCGGGAGCTTGCGGCCGTTCTGCCGGTCGAGGATCGCCAGCAGGCGCTTGTAGGTGTCCCACTGCACGGAGCCTTCGGCGGCGATCCAGTCCGAGCAACCTGGGCCGCAGGCATCGGACGGACCATGCGCAACATAGAAGATCATCGCGCCGGGCGCCGAATTGACGCCGCCGACCGGCGGCCGGGTCTGCGCCTGCGCCAGGCCAGCGGCCAATAGCGCGATGCCGAGAAGAATGCCTTGCCTGAAATACCTGCTCATTCCGACCGCCTGTGAAAGGCGCGATCATCCCTGCGTCGCGAGCGTGGCGCAAGCATGACCCGGCCGCACAGATGAGGCCGGGGCCTTCATTACAGGTTCGCAGCTGGTTTGCGCGTGAACCGCATCACACTTTACGGATCCCGGTTCAGACCGCGATGTTGTCGATCAGGCGCGTGCTGCCGAGCCTAGCCGCGACCAGCATCCGCATCGGGCCGTCCTTCAGCGATCCGATCGGCGCCAGGGTGGCGGCGTGGCGGACCTCGAGATAATCCAGCACGAAGCCGGCCTTGGTGATCTCGGCGGCGCCGGCGGCCATTGCGGTTGCGGCGTCCTCGCCGGCGCGCAGGCGGCCTGCCGCTTCCTTCATCACGCGGTTGAGCGCGGGGGCCGCGCGCCGTTCCTCCGGCGAGAGGTAGACGTTGCGCGAGGACATCGCGAGGCCGTCGCGTTCGCGCACCGTCTTGGATCCGATCACCTTGACGCCGAGGTCGAGGTCCGCGGCCATCTGGGTCACGACCCGGAGCTGCTGAAAGTCCTTCTCGCCGAAGATCGCAACATCGGGCCGGACCTGGGTGAACAGCTTGCCGACCACGGTGGCGACGCCGCCAAAGAAATGCGGCCGGAAGCGATCCTCGAGCCCGGCGGTCGCCGGTCCCTCCGGCACGATTCGGGTGGCGAAGCCGTCCGGGTACATCGCCTTCACCTCGGGGTGCCAGATCAGGTCGACGCCCTCGGCGGCAAGCTTGGCGACGTCTTCCTTCCAGGTGCGCGGATACGAACCGAAATCTTCCGTCGGCGCAAACTGGGTCGGGTTGACGAAGATGGACACGACGACCCGCTTGGCGCGGCGCTTGGCGAGCCGCACCAGCGACACATGGCCGTCATGGAGCGCACCCATGGTTGGGACCAGCGCGACGGTCGCCTTCTTGGCGCGCAGGGTGTCGACGGCGCGACGTAGGGCGGGGACGGTACGGACGACGGTGGGATTTCTCGGCATCTGGTCTCGACTCGTGGGGCAATCCGGGTGGGATGTTTGGTGTTCGGCAGGTAGCGCAGCTTACCAAGTCCGAACCGCTGTCGGCAAACCGCCGTACAAGCATTACCCGATCTCGAACGCGCATGGATCGCGGGCCTCGTGCCGCCGATCGACGCAGCCGGCTGCTCGTTCGATTCATCATTAAGGTCGGCTGCAATTGATTTCCGCTCGCAGTGATGCATTTCACTTGACCGCAGCCGTGCACGATTTGAAGATCATTGCGGGGATTGAATCATGTTGGTGCAGGCTAGTCAGGGTCAATCCGGCTCCGCACATGTCGTGGTGCTCGGCAACGAGAAGGGTGGTTCGGGCAAGTCGACCACCGCCCTGCATATCGCCGTTGCGCTCCTGAAGGCCGGACAGCGCGTCGCCACCATCGATCTCGACTGCCGCCAGCAAAGCTTCACCCGCTACATCAGCAATCGCCAGGCCTGGGCGCGGCGCTCCGGGCTCGATCTCGAACTCCCCGCACACCATTGCATCAAGTACGGCGAGACGATGCAGATCGAGGAAAACGAGAACGCCGAGTTCCAGCAGTTCATGGCCGCCGTGAGCGCGGTCGAACGTGCCTATGATTTCATCGTCATCGATACCCCCGGCTCGGACAGCTACCTGATGCGGCTGGCGCATTCGATGGCCGATACGCTGGTGACGCCGATCAATGACAGCTTCCTCGATTTCGACGTGCTGGGCACCGTCGATCCCGCGACCTATTCGGTGATCGGCGAGAGCCATTACGCGGAGATGGTGCGCGACGTCAGACGCAAGCGCCGCCAGCTCGACGGCGCCTCGACCGACTGGATCGTGGTGCGCAACCGGCTGTCGATGCTCGGCTCGCGCAACAAGCAGCTGGTCGCCGACGGCTTGAAGCAGCTGTCGCTCCGGCTCGGGTTCCGTGCGGTCGACGGCTTTGCCGAGCGGGTGGTCTATCGCGAATTCTTCCCCCGCGGGCTGACGGCGCTCGACCAGATCGACGAGGCGACGCTCGGCACCCGCCCGAACCTCGGCCACGTCACCGCCCGCGAGGAGGTGATGAGCCTGCTCCGCCAGCTCAAGCTGCCGCTCGACGAACGCGGCCGCCGCCGCGCCGCCAACCGGGCCGAATGGTTCAGCCAGGTCGACAAGCCCCTCGAAGTCGACGACATCATCGGCAGCTAGCGATTGTGCACAGGGGCCGCTTCCAGGTCGCTCGCGCGCGAGGCGCGTGGCCAAAATATCGAAAACAACCCCATGCAAAGCAGCCGGCAGTGGCCAGCGTTCGATCAGGATCCTTGACAGGTCGGGCAACTCGCCGGTATATTTCTAATATTCAGAAATTGTGCGCGTGCACTCGGACCGTCAGTCATATGGATACGTGTGGTGGCTCGGTCTTGCCCAGTTCAATGGGCGTGCGATCCAGTAGATCGGCGCGTTGGGGCGCGGCGGGCAATCGATCCGCGTCGTCTCGGAGCTCGATCTCGTCGTCGTGGTCACCGGGGGATACTACCAGGACTATAGCCGCGGGCGCTTCAAGCGCAGTACGGCGTCTTCAAGGACGTCCTGCAAGGGATTTCGCCTCCGGCCTAGTTCGGCGTCAGCGCGGTCATCTTGAACGGCCCGCTATTGGCGGCGGCATGCGCGACCGCGTCGTTGGCGTGGTCGAGATCGAACGTTGTGACCTCGAACTGATCGAGCCGCAACAGCCCGGCGCGGGCGAGGTTGACGAGGCCGAAGGTCGCCTCCGGCGGATACATCCAGACACCGTGAATGCTGATGCATTCACGCATGATCCAGGGATAGGGCAGGTCGAGCCCCGGTCCGCCCTGCATCCCGACGCCGCCCATCAGCACGACCCGGCCATAGGAACGCACCGTCATGATCGCGGCGCGGACGGTCGGCGTCGTCACCGATGGCGGCATCAGGTCGAGCACGCAGTCGATCGGACCGGGCGCGGCGCGCCGCATGCGCTCGCGATCGTCGTCCTCGTTGCCGCCGAGCGTCACGGTGCGCACGCGCGGTCCGAACCTGCGGACCAGATCGGCGAGCACTTTCTCGTTGCGGCCGGGGGCGACCACGCAGGCTGCGCCCATCGCGAGCGCGACGGCAACCGCGGCACTGCCGAAATTGCCGGTCGCGCCGTTCACCAGCACGGTCTCGCCCGGCTGCAAGCGTGCTGCCAAGAAACCACCATAGGGCACGAGGCAGGTGCCTAGCGCACACCATGACGGCGCGTCGGCCGGATCAATCGCGCCGATCCGCTTGGCGTTCTCGGTCGGCACCAGCGTCTGCTCCGCAAACGTGCCGTGACGGAAGTGTCGCTGCAGGCGCAGCCCGCCTTCGCCGCGCGCGCTCCAGCCCTGCAAGGTGATGTCCGGCGAGATGCTGTCGTCGCGCGAGCGGAAGGTCGGATCGCAGTACACCCAATCGCCGGCGGCGAGGTGAGTTGCGTCGGGCCCGACCGCGCGAACCCGTCCGATGGCGCCGAGACCCGGAACGGCCGGCAACTCGAGCAGGTAGCGGCGCTCGCCGCTGAACACCTCGTTGGTGTAGGACAGCACGCGTGTCGCGGCGACGTCGACGAGGATTTCGCCCGTTCCCATCACCGGTGCGGGGATCTCCTCGATCGCGAGCGGGGAGCCGAACGACTTTAGAACTGCTGCTTTCATCTGATCTCATCCCTTGCTGAGATCGGCATCATCGCGCGCTCCGTTGCGGCCAGGAAGACCTGGTATTATCCTAGGATTATCAGACCTACTCAGGAGCCGGTGATGGCCACTGCGCGGCAAAGCGAACTTGGCGATTTCCTGCGGTCGCGGCGGCAGAAGCTGACGCCCAAGCTCACCGGCGCTCAGGCCGGGCGGCGGCGACGAACGCCCGGTCTGCGCCGCGAGGAGGTGGCCGAGCTCGCCGGGATTGGAGTCGATTGGTACATCCGCCTCGAGCAGGGCCGCTCCGTCAGCCCGTCCGCCACCACGATCGACGCGCTGGCGCGGGCGCTGCGCCTCAGCAAGGCCGAGCACGCCCATCTGCGGGCGCTTGCAAAGGATGGCGACCGTCGGCCATTTGCGGCCGAGACCGTGCCGCCTGCGATCCGGCGCGTCGTCGAAAGCCTCAACCAGCCGGCCTATGTCACGGGGCGGCGATGGGACGTGCTGGCCTGGAACGCTGCCGCGGAAGAGGTCTTCGCGTTCGGCCGCATGCCTGAGGACGAACGCAATACGCTGCTCTTCGTGCTGACCAACCCCAAGAGCCGGCAGCTGTTCGGCGCAAGCTGGACCGAGGAGGCGCGGCGCATCGTGACGCAGTTCCGCCGGACGCACGACCTCTGGGCCGGCGATCCGGCCTTCGTCGATCTACAGGCGCGGCTCCGCGCAGGCTGTCCGGAGTTCGACGGCTGGTGGGGGACCCACGACGTCAGCGTCAGCGTTGCCGGAACAAAGATGCTCAATCACCCCAAGCGCGGCCGGCGGACCTTTGAATACGCCACCTTCCAGGCCAATGACGATCCGGGCCTAAAGCTGATCATCTACACCGAAATCGCTTGAAATCCGTGGTTTTCCGGTGATTTTTGTCACAGAGCGGCCAAAAAGCCGGAACAAAGGTGCCGGAATCCGGTTTCCCCTCAACGTCGATCCAAGGTACGAGCGTGGCTCGAACGCAACCTTGGAAACTCACGTCATAGGGGTAAGAAGAGAGTGTGAGCCGTCGCGTCGGTAGTGTGCACCTGCACAAACTATAGGTGCAACGCACAACGTTATGCCACGGAAGCCACAATATTTGGACTTCCTGTCACGGCGCTGTGACATATATTCTCAAAAGGAGGCCGAAGAGCCTCCGGCCAAAATCGCCCTTTCAAGGCGGGCACCTCGAGGACGTCATGAAGCGTGGAATTCTCGTTCTGCTTTCGCTCTCCGTGGTGATCACGGGTGCGTATTTCACCGCGAGCAAGTGGGCGATCCGTCACGAAACCCTCATGTTCAAGGATCCGACGCGCGATGAGCGGCCGGTCGCGGTCGATGTTGCGGTGCGCTTCGACAAGGAGATGCAGGCCGACGCTGGCATGATCAAGCTTCCGGTTGCGATCCTCAATCATGGAAATACCGTCAAATTCACCGAATATTCCTTCCTCGCGAACGTGTTCGCGGCGCGCGGCTATCTGACGATCAGCATTCAGAACGACCTGCCGTCGGATGGACCGATGGTGACCAAGGTCGGCGAGCTCTATGTCGGCCGTCTGCCGCAGTATCAGCGCGGCATCACCAACATCAAATTCGCCATCGAGGAGATGAAGAAGCGTCAGCCGAACGCGGACTACAGCAAGCTGACGATGGTCGGCCATTCCAATGGCGGCGACATCGCGATGTATTTCGCCAAGCAGTATCCGGACGAGATCAAGAAGGTCGTCACGCTGGACAATCTGCGTGTGCCGTTCATGACCGACGGCAAGTTCAAGATTCTGTCATTCCGTTCGCATGATCAGCAATTCAAGCCCGATCCCGGCGTGGTGCCGGACGAGGAGGAGTGCGAGAAGGCCGGCATCACTGTCGTGAACACCAACTTCCAGCACAACGACATGCGCGACACCGGACCCGAGAAGGCCAAGGACTCGATCCAGGCCATGCTCGATAAATTCCTGGCCGACACCGACAGCGCTGTCGCGCCGGTCGACACGCGCAATGCGCCGCCGAAGATCCTGGAGCCCGGCCCGGTCTCGCTCTATGTGCCGGTCGAGAAGCCGCCCCAGACCTTGGGCGAGAAGCTCAAGAAGTCGCTCTCGCTGACCAAGACCGAGACCAAGAAGGATCCGTCGGCCACGAACTGACAGGCTGCCCGGGATCCGATCCGGGCAGGCGTGCTCGTCACGTTGACCAATCCGATGCCGCGGCCCACATAGTGTTTGCTGTACGAGGCAAGCGCTGATGGCTGGCAAGACGATCAAACCGACATCCGGAAGCGAGGTGCGCCCGGCCAATACGCCTGACGTGCCGACGTCGAGCTCCAACGACATCGCCGCGTTCGTGGCGAAGGCGCGGGCGATGTCGCCGCATCGCGCCGGCGCGCGCGGCAGGCTGGTGTTCGCGCTCGACGCCACGATGAGCCGGCAGCCGACATGGGACTTGGCGTGCACGCTGCAAGCGGACATGTTCCGCGAGGCCGGCGCGCTCGGCAGCCTCGACATCCGCCTCGTCTATTATCGCGGCTTCAACGAGTGCCGTGCCTCCGGCTGGATCTCCGACAGCGCGCAGCTTGCGCGGCTGATGAGCAAGATCGACTGCCAGGGCGGCAATACCCAGATCGGCAAGGTGCTGTCGGAGACGCGCCGCGAGGC
Source organism: Bradyrhizobium sp. INPA03-11B (assembly GCF_040446015.1). NCBI lineage: Bacteria > Pseudomonadati > Pseudomonadota > Alphaproteobacteria > Hyphomicrobiales > Nitrobacteraceae > Bradyrhizobium > Bradyrhizobium sp. INPA03-11B. The sequence continues at coordinate 20,840 of NZ_JASGSR010000055.1, read as the reverse complement.
GGTTGCGGCAGGCGTGCGCGCGCTGGTGTTCGTGGGTGATGCGATGGAGGAGAGCGCCGACGCGCTGTGCGCAAGCGCCGGTGAGCTCGGCCTGCTCAAGGTGCCGGTGTTCATGTTCCAGGAGGGCGCCGACGCCACCGCCGAGCAGACGTTTCGCGAGATCGCGCGGCTGACCGGCGGCGCCTGGTGCAGGTTCGATCCCGGCGCGGCTGCGCAGCTCCGCGAATTGCTGCGTGCCGCCGCGGCCTATGCGGCCGGCGGCCGCGAGGCGCTGTTGCAACTGGCAAAGACCACGAGCGGCGCGGCCAAGCTGATCGGCCAGATGAAATAGGCCATGCCGCGTCAGGTTTTGGCCGCGTCAGGTTTTGCCTGACGTTGCGGCCTTCGCAATCGTGCCGAGCAGCGTCGACATGTTGGCCGTGACCTGTCTGGTCGTTTCGGCGACGCCGTGCCGTTCTGCGAGCCAGGCCGGATCGTTGTAGGAGAGCCAGCAGTCGCCGGCGTCGTCCTGCCAGACCAGCGCCTTGAGCGGCAGATCGATCCCGATCGTCTGCGCAGCCTGCATCAAGGGCGTGCCGCCTTTCGCATTGCCAAAGACGAAGAGCTCGGTCGGACGAAGCGCGAGGCCGGCGCTCGCGGCGCCCGCAGCATGATCGACCTGCGCAAACAAGGTCAGCCCACTGGCCTGAAGTTCGGCCTTGAGCCGGTCGGCAGTCTCCTTTGGCCCGACATTGCTGCGAAGGCTGATCAGTCCGTCAATCGCCATCAGGTTTGCTCCCGCGCGGTTGCCGCAGGCTACTCAATCGCAGGGGGCGGCGCCACGCGGCGGCGCTTCACGCTCCGGTGAGACGAAGCTTCGCATGCTTTTTGCCGCCGGGCCGCTTATATTCCGCGCATGCCAACCCTGATCGCCGGCGTCGTCGCCGTTGTCGTCCTTTATTCAGCGCTGCAGATGTTTCGTGCGGCCAATCCCGCCGTGCTTGCGCGTGCGATCAAGATCGGCGGCGGGGTGCTCGCGCTGGCGGTCGCGGCCTTTACCGGCGTGCGGGGCGAACTGGCGGTGGCCATCCCGCTCGGCATCTTCGGTGCCGGACTGCTCGGCTGGTCGCCGTTCGGGAACACCGGGCTTCCCAATTTCGGCGGCATGTTCGGCGGTTCGCGCAGCCCCGGACAAAGCTCGCGGGTGCGTTCGCATTATCTCGACATGAGCCTCGATCACGGCAGCGGCGTGCTCACCGGGCAGATCGTGGCGGGACCGCAAGCCGGCCGCATGCTCGACGAGTTCGACCTGTCGCAGCTGCTGGCGATGGTGCCGAGCTTCGACGCCGAAAGCGTCGCGCTACTTGAAAGCTATCTGGACCGCCGCTTTCCCGCCTGGCGTCAGGACGCACAGGGCGACCGGGCAGGGGGGCAGGGCCGTGCGCCGACGAGCGGCAAAATGACGAACGAGGAGGCCTATCAGATCCTTGGCCTGCAACCGGGGGCGTCGCGTGACGACATCAGCCGGGCTCACCGCACCCTGATGAAGAAACTGCATCCCGATCAGGGGGGCTCGACGTATCTCGCTGCCCGTGTGAACGAGGCCAAGGATACTCTGCTTCGCACGCATCTCTAACTCCGGCTACGCCACTGACGCCACAGCCGAGAGCTGCCTTCCGCTTCTGATTGATGCCCCGTCTGGCCCGCCGCTGTCCGGCGTGGCCGATCGTTCTTTCGTGAAAACTTAACCGTAAAATCTTGACGAGAAGTTTTCATGGCGGCGCCACGTGCGGATGGGCCAGTCGGTCTCGCGCGCTGCACGCAAAGCAAAAGGGCCGGCGCTTGCGGCGCCGGCCCTTTGAAATCAGTCGATCGTGTCGATCAGTTGCGAACGGTGATGCAGGAGATCTCCGCACGCTTCAGCGTCTTGCACGCCGCTTCGGCCTGATCGCGCTCGAGACCGGCAAAGCGGGCGCGGTAGAGCTTGCGATTGTCCTTGGCGACGACTTCGGTGAACGGGTCCGCCTTGCTGAGCAGGCCGCGGGCCGAGCTGCGCGCGAGGTCGATGCGCTTGTTGGCCTCGCCCTCGGATTCCAGCGCGCCGACCTGGATGATCCAGCCGGAATGCGCTGCGCCCGGCTTGACGGTGCTGGTCTGCGGGGCGGCCTGGAGGCTGCGGGTCGGTTCGATCGAAGCCACGGCCTGCGGGGCCGGGGCGGCGGCGGGCGCATGAACTGACGAAGCCGGCAGCACGCCGAGGATGCCGTTGCCGGTGCCGAAATTGGCCGGCTGCGGCGGCATCTCGGGCCTCGAGGTCTCGGCGACCCGCGCCATCATCGCATTGGAGGTCTCGGGGATCTCGCCGCGCGACGGGATCGTGTTGGTGATCGGCGGCGCCGACTGTGCCGGTCCGGCGGCGGCGAGCTTGATCTGGCCGGCCTTGACCTGCACGGTCTTCACCTTGACCGGCTTCATCGGTTCAGCCGAGCCGGGGATCGCGGCGAGCTGCTGGGTCTGGATCACGCCTGAGGTCAGCGGCGCCGGTTCGGGCTTGGCCTGTGGCTCCGGCTTTGCCGGGGCCGGCGGCAGGGCGGCTGCGGCGGCGGCCATCAGCGAAGGCTTGCTGGCCGGGCGCGGCGCGGGCAGCGGAGCGGGGGCGGGCTCGGACGCGGCAACCGGCGAGCTATCCGCTTGGCGCGCATCGTCGGCATCGGCGACCTGGACATTGGCGTCGGCCGGGTTGCGCTCGGTGATCGCAGCGACGGTGCGGTTGGTGGCGCCCTTGCCGATGTTCTCCGCCAGCAGGTTGCGCATGATGGCGTCGCGGGAGCCGCCGCTGCGGCCGCCGAGCACCACGCCGACCAGGAAGCGATTGCCCCGGTGGATCGAGGTCACGAGGTTGAAGCCGGAGGCGCGGGTGTAGCCGGTCTTGATGCCGTCGACGCCCTCGACGCTGCCGAGCAGATGATTGTGGCCGGTGATGGTGTGGCCGCGGAAATTGAACGCCGTCGTCGAGAAGTAGCGATAATAGCGCGGGAAGCGGTCCTGGATGGCGCGGCCGAGCGTCGACTGATCGCGCGCCGTGGTGACCTGCTCGTCGTTGGGCAGGCCGGAGGCGTTGCGATAGACCGTCCGGCTCATGCCGAGCGCGCGGGCCTTGCGGGTCATCATGCGGGCGAAGTCGTCTTCGCTGCCGCCGATCGCCTCGGCGATCACGACTGCCGCGTCATTGGCGGAGCGGGTGACGAGGCCCTTGATGGCGTCTTCGACCCTGATGGTCTGGCCGGGCCGCAGGCCGAGCTTGGTCGGGTCTTGCTCGGAAGCATGCTCGGAAACCGGCATCTCGGTGTCGAGCTTCATCTTTCCGGAATCGAGGCGCTCGAACAGCAAATAGAGCGTCATGATCTTGGTGAGCGAGGCGGGGTGCCGCAGGCCGTCGGGACTGTTTGCCGTCAGCACCGAGCCGGTGTTGCCGTCGACGATAATCGTCGCGAATTGCGGGCTGTAGCTTTCGCGCGCGGACTCGCTGTGGTGGTGGCGGGCGGCATGGCGCCGGTGGCGGCGCGCCTCGGCGCTATCGCTGGTGATCAGGATCGCCGTCGTGACGGTCACGAGCCCAAGAACGCCAACTCGCAGCGCCCGCGAGGAAGCCAAGGTTGTTCGAAGCATCTACTTCCCCGTCCCAATTTCTATCTAGATCACTGGCCCGTGAGGCGAAATTGTGCCCGGCGGCCGTCGATCCTTGCCTGCGCAACAGACCACTTCGGGCAGAGCCATCGGCCCTCGTGGCGGCTCAGGTCGCTCTTCTAGCTAAGGTGTTGTTCACAAACAGCTTTCAAGGCTGCCCGTCGGAAGGCGAACAAAGTCCGGGAATCAGGTTAGGCGGACCGAGTTTCCAAAAGATTAAGCAACCGTTGCGTAGTCCCCCGGGGTTTAGCGCAAATGCCTCGGATTCGCGCTGGTGATTGTGCGTTGCACAATATTTGTTGACTTTATTGTGCGATGCGGTATTCTAATCAGGTCAGGGGGCCGGGAGCTTCCCGGCAATGGGAATTTGCGCCTTCAAGTCTGGGAAAAGGAATTCCAATCCATGGTCAAGATCGAAGACATTCAGAACTACGGCAAAGAGCATTTCGAGTCGGTCACTGCGTCTGCGAACAACCTGCAGAGCGGCGTCCAGGCGATCGCCACCGCTTATGGCGACTACGCCAAGAAGTCGTTTGAGGACACCAAGTCGTTCGTCGAGAAGCTGTCGGGCGTGAAGTCGCTGGACAAGGCGCTCGAGGCGCAGACCGAATACCTGCGCTCCTCCTACGAGACCTTCGTTGCGGAATCGCAGAAGATCGCCGGCCTGTACAGCGACTGCGCCAAGCAGACCTTCAAGCCCTATGAGGGCCTGGTCTCCAAGTTCGCGCCCGCTCAGTAAGCGCTGCTCAAGCCCGATAAGATTCGGTTGAATCGTTATCGCGCTTTAGCTCCTTGTTTGAGCATGATCATTTCGGAAAACCGCTTCGCACTTTTCCGGATCATGCTTTGACCAAGACAAACGAAAAGCCCGGCCGTTTCGGCCGGGCTTTTTTGTTGGGCGGGAGGCGGGCGGTTACTTCGCCAGCCGGAGCTTGCTGAGGGCCGTGCCGATCGTGTTGAAGGTCGTCACGATCTGGGTCGAGCTGGTCAGCATGAAGAACTTGTCGGGGCTGCTGGCGCAGTTCTTCAGGACGGTCGAGGTCGGATCGGCGGGCGAGCTCGTGTTCACCTGGATGGTGTAGATCGTGTACATCGGCGCGCCGTTGGCATCCTTCGCGTTCTGCAGGTTCTGGCACTGCAAGGCCTGCCTGACATCGATCGGATTGCCTGAGGCCTGCGAACTGCCGTCGCCGTAATCGGGCCAGCGGTCTTGGGTATTCAAACCGTCGGACAGCAGGATGATGACCCGGTTATAGGTGGTGTTGGAGTCCTCGGCCGGCGTGTTCAGCGGACCGCCCACCAGAAGGGACTGCCACGCCACGGCCAATCCGATCGACTGGTCGGTGCCGCCGGTCGGCTGCATCGCATTGACGGCGGTCTTGAGCGCACTCCAATTGTAGCTTAGCGGAATGACGGGCTCGAGCGGTGGAGATGCGCTGCTGCTGCAAAAGGCGTTGCCGCCCCAGGTGTCGAAATACTCGTTGGCCGGAAACAGCGTCGTAACGTCGGACGACACCGGCAGCGCGCCCGTCGCATCGTTCGGCTGGGTGCGGTCTGCGACGCAGCCGGTCCAGGTGCTGATCGGGTTGGTGGAAGGTTGGCGCCAGTCATTTGCGACCCCCACAGCGTTGGGGGTCCAGACGTGGTCCTTGTTCGGGGTATTGCTGTTATCCTTGAAACCGACGATGGCGGAAACTCTGGGTTGATTCGAATTGTCCGTCAGGTCGTTCGGCCCAGGCTGTGTCCAGTTGTGAACGTAAGTCCATCCCGTACAGGACTTACCGCTGCCGGTGCCGCTGCAAGTGCAACCCGAGACGCTGGAACCAGAGGCGTTCTTTGGGCAGCTGCAGTTCGAGCTTCCGCTGCAGAATTTCTCCTGGAGGCCGGTTGGCTCGCTGCTCCAGCAGCCGTTGTACTTTGTCTGGGTGTTGTTATCGGCGGTCGGGCAGATTGGATTTTTGACGGATGCGCCGTTCACTGCGATCGTCGTCGACGGGATCGTTGACGTAGTCGAACTGTCGCTTGCTGTGGGTCCCGTCTTACAAACGAAGCCACCGTTTGCCGCGCCATTCGTGTTGCCAGTGGTGTTGGTGAACGGGCATCTCGCACCGGGTCCCACGGCATGCCAGTTGATGGGAAGTGTCGCGACACTCTGTCCGTTGGCGGGCTGGGTAGTGGGCGGATTGAGCCAGTCGGTCCAGTCGATCCAGCTCTGGCCGTAGTTGCTGGAGCCGACATTGACGTCCTTGGCGAACGGGATGACGGAGATGTAGACGTCGCCGTTGTTCTTGCTCAGCGCGCTGAGCTGGTCGATCAGGCCGCCGGATCCGGCCACCGCGTTTCGCAGCGCGACAATCTTGCCGTTGTCGGCCATCGATCCCGTGTTGTCGAGGGCGAGGGCGACGCGCATCTTGGCGTTGCCCCAGGTGGTAGTGGTCGAGGTTCCGAAATTCATGGTCGAGGGATAGCCCGCGACCTGCAAGAAGGTGGTCTTGACGTGGCCGGACCCGCTCAGGAGGATGGTTGCCGCCGAGTTCGCGGTGGGGGTCGTATACGTGGCCGAGATGGTCGCGCCCTGGGCGTCCTTGTTGGTGTAGAGGCCGTTGAAATAGGCCTGCGCCTTGCTCGGGATTTGCGCGGCCGTGATGTTGCCCATGGTCAGGTCCTTGGACAGCATCAGCGCGGTGGAATCGAGCGCCGCCTGCATCGAGGACCGGGCGTTGTTGGCGCGGGTATAGTCGATCGCTACGCCCACGAAGGCTAGGATCGGCAGCACGGCGAAGGTGAAGATCACCGCCACATTGCCGTCGGTTGCCCCGCAAAACCGGCGGGCGGCCGCGCGGACGCGAATGGAAATGGCTGAACCAAGCATTGGCGCTCTCGTCGAAATGGAATGCGCGGCCATCTCTACGCGCGCGGCTAAACAGATGGTGAATCGGGCTAGGGAAACCCGCCAGATAGCCCGGCGGCCGATCAAAAGCAGGGCAAAAGCACGCGCTATCCTCAATGCCGGCTAAATTGGCTGCCCCGATCCTTTGTCAAATCAGGCAGAAATGATTAACCTTCCGGGGGTTGCCGCGCCGGGAAACGGACCGGTGGGCTACGGCGGGTCTGCGCTTGCGGCAGGGCGTCGCGAGGCCCATATTCGGTAGACCGATCCGGCCGCCGGATCGGACCGGGAGCGGCAATCTGGAAAGCATTGCTGGGGGTTCCGCGATCAGTCTTGCGGCAATCGCGACCACCTTCCAATCGCCATCCGGTTTCCCGCCGGTCTCCCTTGGGGAATTCGAACGCCTGAACCATGTTGCGATCCACGTTGACAGTCCCGATCTCCGAGCCGGTTTCGTCCATGCCGGCGGTGCCCGCCGCGCCGGTGCCGAAAATGAGCAATGACGACAACCGCAATGGCGCGGGCAGCGGCCCGTCGACCTCGGTCATCACCAAGGTCAAGCCGAAGACCAAGCGCCCGAACCTGTATCGCGTCCTGATCCTGAATGACGACTACACGCCGATGGAGTTCGTCGTTCACGTGCTGGAGCGATTCTTCAACAAGGACGCCGAGGCCGCGACCACGATCATGCTGCACGTTCACCATCACGGGATCGGTGAGTGCGGCGTGTTTACCTATGAGATCGCCGAGACCAAAGTGACACAAGTCATGGACTTCGCGCGCAAGCATCAGCATCCACTGCAATGCGTGATGGAAAAGAAGTAGTCGGCGGGAACGAGTGACCTGCCGCGGGCAGCGGAACGGGTCTTGCATCGCGTTTTGTGAGGTGGTGAACCGCGTTCCCGTATGATCACGGGCGCGGCGGGGCGGCGTTCGAGCGCCCGAAATTTAGAAGAAAACCATCACCGCGGGACCGGTCTTTCGCCACGATCCGTCGTAACTATATCAAGGGCGATCACGAAGGTTGTTATTGCCTGACCCGGTAATGGCGATCATGATGGCCGGGGGCCATAGAGGACGCGAATGCCAACTTTTTCTCAAAGCCTTGAACAATCGCTGCACCGTGCATTGGCGATCGCAAACGAGCGTCATCATCAATACGCAACGCTCGAACATCTGCTGCTGTCGCTGATCGACGACTCGGACGCGGCGGCGGTGATGCGGGCCTGCAGCGTCGATCTCGACAAGCTGAGGACGAGCCTCGTCAATTATCTGGAGACCGAATTCGAAAACCTGGTGACGGACGGCGCGGATGACGCGAAGCCGACCGCCGGGTTCCAGCGCGTGATCCAGCGCGCGGTGATTCACGTCCAGTCGTCCGGTCGCGAGGAGGTGACCGGCGCCAACGTGCTGATCGCGATCTTCGCCGAGCGCGAGAGCCACGCCGCGTACTTCCTGCAGGAGCAGGACATGACGCGCTATGACGCCGTCAACTACATCAGCCACGGCATCGCCAAGCGGCCCGGCGTCTCCGAGGCGCGGCCGGTGCGCGGCGTCGACGAGGAGACCGAGACCAAAGGCAACGAGGACTCCAAGAAGAAGGGCGAGGCGCTCGAGACCTATTGCGTCAACCTCAACAAGAAGGCGCGCGACGGCAAGATCGATCCGGTGATCGGCCGCAATGCCGAGATCAACCGTGCGATCCAGGTGCTGTGCCGCCGCCAGAAGAACAACCCGCTGTTCGTCGGTGAAGCCGGCGTCGGCAAGACCGCGATCGCCGAAGGCCTCGCCAAGCGCATCGTCGACAGTGACGTGCCCGACGTGCTGGCGGCCGCGACCGTGTTCTCGCTCGACATGGGCACGCTGCTCGCGGGCACCCGGTACCGCGGCGATTTCGAGGAGCGGCTGAAGCAGGTCCTGAAGGAGCTGGAGGCGCATCCGAACGCCATCCTGTTCATCGACGAGATCCACACCGTGATCGGTGCCGGCGCCACCTCCGGCGGCGCGATGGACGCGTCCAACCTGCTCAAGCCTGCGCTCGCGTCGGGCACGATCCGCTGCATGGGCTCGACCACCTACAAGGAATACCGTCAGCACTTCGAGAAGGACCGCGCGCTGGTGCGGCGCTTCCAGAAGATCGACGTCAACGAGCCGACGGTGGAAGATGCCATCGCGATCCTCAAGGGCCTCAAGCCCTATTTCGAGGATTACCATCGGCTGAAATACACCAATGAGGCGATCGAGGCGGCGGTGCAGCTGTCGTCGCGCTACATCCATGACCGCAAGCTGCCCGACAAGGCGATCGACGTGATCGACGAGTCCGGTGCGGCGCAGATGCTGGTCGCCGAGAGCAAGCGCAAGAAGACGATCGGCATCAAGGAGATCGAGACCACGATCGCAACCATGGCGCGGATCCCGCCCAAGAGCGTGTCGAAGGACGACGCCGAGGTGCTCAAGCATCTCGAGCAGACCCTGAAGCGCACGGTGTTCGGCCAGGACAAGGCGATCGAGTCGCTGGCGGCGTCGATCAAGCTGGCGCGGGCCGGCTTGCGCGAGCCGGAGAAGCCGATCGGCAGCTATCTGTTCTCGGGTCCCACCGGTGTCGGCAAGACCGAGGTGGCCAAGCAACTGGCGGCGTCGCTCGGTGTCGAGCTGTTGCGCTTCGACATGTCCGAATACATGGAGCGGCACACCGTGTCGCGCCTGATCGGCGCACCTCCCGGTTATGTCGGCTTCGACCAGGGCGGCCTGCTCACCGATGGCGTGGACCAGCATCCGCATTGCGTGGTGCTGCTCGACGAAATCGAGAAGGCGCATCCGGATCTGTACAATGTGTTGCTGCAGATCATGGACCATGGCCGGCTTACCGACCACAATGGCAAGCAGGTCAATTTCCGCAACGTGATCCTGATCATGACCACGAATGCGGGCGCGGCCGACCTTGCGCGGCAGGCCTTCGGCTTCACCCGCTCGAAGCGGGAAGGCGACGACCACGAGGCGATCAACCGGCAGTTCGCGCCGGAGTTCCGCAACCGGCTGGACGCGATCGTCTCCTTCGCGCACCTCAATGCCGAGGTGATCGGCATGGTGGTCGAGAAGTTCGTGCTGCAGCTCGAGGCGCAACTCGCCGACCGCGACGTCACGATCGAACTGTCCGAGCCTGCCAAGGCCTGGCTGATCGAGCACGGCTATGACGAGCAGATGGGCGCGCGTCCGATGGCGCGTATCATCCAGGAGCACATCAAGAAGCCGCTCGCGGATGAAGTTCTGTTCGGCCACCTCAAGGGCGGCGGCCACGTCCGCGTCGTCCTGGTCAAGGACGAGGTGGCTGCCAAGGACAAGATCGGCTTCGAATATGTCGAAGGCCCGGTCACCCCGAAGCCCGAGAACCTGCCGCCGCGCAAGCGCAAGCCGCCGAAGGGTGGCCCGAACAACGGCGGCGGCGGCGGCACCAAGGGGCCGGCTTCAAAGGGGCCGATGGTCAAGGCCTGAGGCGCGAGCTAGTAATGAAATGAAAAGGCCGGCTGAATAGCCGGCCTTTTTGTTTGCGCTGATGGAGGGTGCGTCGCGTGCGCGCGCGTCACTCGCCCTTGAGGCGCTGCCCCTCCTGGACCCGCACCCGCTCGGCGCCGCGGCTGCCGGCGGAGGACAGCCGCAGCGTGCTGAGCACGGCGCCTGCGACGGCAAAGGCGACGCCGACTATCAGCGAGATCCGCGTGCCGTCGGCCGGATAGCGCGCCAGCAGCATCGCCACCAGCGCCGCGCCGATGGTCTGTCCGAGCAGGCGGGCGGTCCCTAACATGCCGCTGGCGCCGCCCGAGCGCTCACGCGGGGCGGCGGCGATCATGGTGCGGTTGTTCGGGGTCTGGAACAGGCCGAAGCCGACGCCGGCGAGCGCCATGCGCCAGATCACGTCGATCGGCGCCGCATGGGCCGGCAGCAGCGCCAGCGAGCCCAGCCCTGTCGCGAAGATCAGCAGGCCGATGCCGCCGAGCAGGCCGGCCGGGTAGCGCTCGACCAGCCACCCCGCGAGCGGCGCTGCGAATGCGACCGCGATCGGCCACGGCGTGATCAATAGGCCGATCTGCACCGCCGAATATCCGAAATGGTTTTCCAGATAGAACGGCATCGCGACGAAGGCCAGCATCTGGCCGCAGAACGAGGCGATCGAGGTGCCGATCGACAGCGCGAAGATTGGAATCCGCAACAGGTCGACCGGCAGCAGCGGCGAGGGCAGATGCTGCTGGCGCCGGTACAGCAAATGCGAGGCGACCGCGGCAACCGCGAATTCCAATGCGCAGACATACAGCGCCTCGCCATGGCCGGCACTGTCGATCGCGCTGATGCCGAACCCGAATGCGATGGCGCTCATCGCAGCGCTCTGCCAGTCGAAGGCGTGAACGGCGGGCCTGGTGTGCGGCAGGAACCGCCAGCCCAGCGCGAGCGTGACGATGCCGAGCGGGACGTTGATGGCGAACAGATAGGGCCAGGTTCCGACCGCCAGGATGAACGAGGCGATGGTCGGGCCGACCGCAGCCGAGATCGCGACCACCAGCGCGTTGACGCCGATGCCGCGGCCGAGCTGCGAATGCGGATAGATGAAGCGGACCAGCGCGGTGTTGACGCTGAGGATGCCGGCGGCGCCGAACCCCTGCAGGATGCGGGCGATCGTCAGCAGCGGCAGCGTGTGCGACAGCGCGCAGAACAGCGAGGCCAGCGTGAACAGCAGCAGCCCCGCCAGATAGACGCGGCGATAGCCGATGATCTCGCCGAGCGAGGCCAGCGGCAGCAGCGAGATCGTGATTGCCAGCTGATAGCCGTTGACGATCCAGATCGAGAATGCCGGGCTGGCGTTAAGATCCCGCGCGATGGTCGGCAGCGCGACATTGGCGATCGAGCCGTCGACGACGGCCATCACAAGGCCGAGCGCGATCGTGAGAATGGCCCAATTGCGCTGCGGCTGCGGCAGCCCGTCGGGATGCTCAATAATCGCGGACGACATGTCGTGAGGTTGCTCTCGGTTCCAGCTTGGCGGGCTTACCGGATGCTGGATTAACCTGACCTTTGCAACCCCCGAAATGTCGGCCCCGAGTGCACCGAAACGAGGCCGGGGAACGCGAAAAAGGCTCAGCGTCGATGTTAGCCTTGATCGTTAGCCTTGGCCGAGCAGTTCCTTGATGCGCCGCTGCAGCTGCCGCTTCTTGATCTCGCTGCGGCGGACCCGCTCGTCGAGGTCGCTGACCGGGGTGTCCGAGGTCATGATCCGGAAGGCGAGCCCGACCTTGTTGGCCTGGCGCCAGATCAGGCGCGCCAGGAACGAGCGGCCCTTGCGCGCGACGCTGAGATTCATCTCTTCGGGCAGCTGTGCGGCATCACCAAATTCGACACAGGCACCACCTTCGCTGATGTTGCGGACGACGCAATCCATCGTCGAGCCGCGTTCATTGATCTCCGCAACCGCACCGTAATACACCTTGTCGCGTGGGCTCTGGCGCCGGTCCTGCATGGAAATCCTCCTCAAATGAACGGCACAACTGTACCGGTCCGGACCCGCGAAAAGAAGGGTACCAACGGAACCCGTTGCAGTTAGTGTAAATTGTTTGCATCTGTGAAGGCCCGGATTCTCGGCTATTTTGCGCCGCAAAGCGCTTCCGGAGCCTTGTCTTGACGCGTTTTCTTAACGCGAACCGGTACCCGCTTCGCTCGAAAACGCAGTATTATGGCGCAAACGCCACAAGCCCTTACACCTCTGGCTTAAAGGGCATGTAGAACACTCCCCATGACTCACAGACGCCGCCGAAGGCTTTCATTTGTTCCGATAAGTCGGCTTGGGTCCGGATAACGAATTCATAGGTGACGTGAGCATTGATTCTAAGCTGCACGTACTGGCCTTCGTCATAGATTTTGACGTCCTGACACTTTGACCGAAGGAGCTGGATAGCTTCAGCGGGCGGTGGCCATGGCTGAAAGTCGATATCGAAATCGATTTCGTGGGGCAGAGAAAAGTCAAATCCGCGCTTCGCCATGCTGCGAAGCACATCCCCATCTGAATTGCGCGGCCAATCCGGGACCATCGCGATTTTGAACATTTGCCAGTCCTCGCGCTGGACTTAAATCTCCTCCAATACTACCTGTTCGAGTTCCAGGGCTGCAACACACGCAAGAAAGAATATTGCGGTAAAAGACCCGCGCTTGCTCATCGTGCTCGCCATCAACTTGTCGGATGAAGCGGTACTGGTCAGTTCGGCAGCCGGCTGTGCCGCCACTCGCGCGGCGACAGGCCGTAATGGTCGCGGAACACGCGGCCGAAATGCGAGAGGTCGTTGAAGCCCCAGGCGAACGCGACCTCGCTGATGTGGCGATGCGCATGTGCCGGTGAGGCGAGGTCGCGCTTGCAGCGCTCCAGCCGCTCTGCCAGCACGAAGCGCTGGAACGAGGTGTCCTCGTCGGCGAGCAGGCTGTTGACATAGCGCGGCGAGATGCCGAGCGCCGCTGCGGTTTCGCTGAGGCCAAGATCTGGGTTCGGCAGATGTGCGAGGATGTGCGCCTTTAGCCGGTAGAGCAGGGCGGAGCGGTGGGTCGAGGCCGGCAACGCGGCGCCGCCGATGCGCTCGCTGATCGCCATAGCGAGCAGGTCCGCGGCTTGATCGGCGAGGCGGATCGCGTTGTCCGGATCGAGCCTATCGGCGATATCAGCTAGCCCCGAGATGAACTGCCAGGCAAGCCGCTGCACCGGACGATCCGATGTGAACGTGGTCGCGGTGAGGCCCTGGGTGCCGGCAAAGCGCCGGTGCAGCATCGCGCGCGGCACCTGGAAGATGGTCTGCGTGAAGTCGTCGTTGAAGCGAAGTTCGTAGGGCCGCGTGGTGTCGTAGAACGCGAACTCGCCGGGCTGGATCACGGTCTCCCGGCCGTCCTGCACCACGCCGCCCGAGCCGCTGCGGCCGAGCGCGAACAGAACGAAATCCTCGCTGGCGCGCGCGATCCGCGACGGTGTGCGCAGCACGCGCTGCCGGCTCGACGATACGACCGAGCACTTCGCCGGACCCAGCTGCGTGCTGGTGATGGCGCCGTGGAAAGCGGAGCCGAGGTCGGACTTGCAGTCGAGCTGCACGAACACGTCGCAGACGATGTCCTGCCAGAGCGCCAGGCGCCGATGCGTGGGCGCGGTGTCCGTGGTGAACAGGGCCGGCATGATTTCCTCCCTTCACGAGTGCAAACGCTGGCCACGCAAACAAAGCAAGCTTCGTACCGGGGGCGGCTGGGGGAATCTCCTCCGCAGTCGAATTTTCCTTCCGTCCTGGTCGAACGGTGGTCCCGGTCCCGGGGCAGCATGATGTCAGAAGCGGCTGCGGCCGATCAAGACCGAACCGGCCGGAGCGGCCGGCTGCGAGGAGGACATCATGGGCATCGAACATCCGAAATATCGCGTTGCGGTGGTGCAGGCGGCGCCAGCCTGGCTGGATCTCGACGCGTCTATCGCCAAGTCCATCGCGCTGATCGAGGAGGCCGCCGCCAAGGGGGCAAAGCTGATTGCGTTCCCCGAGGCGTTCATCCCCGGCTATCCCTGGTACATCTGGCTGGACTCGCCGGCCTGGGCGATCGGGCGCGGCTTCGTGCAGCGCTATTTCGATAACTCGCTGAGCTACGACAGCCCGCAGGCCGAGCAGCTGCGGCTCGCGGTCAAGAATGCCGGCATGACCGCGGTGCTCGGCCTGTCCGAGCGCGATGGCGGCAGCCTCTATCTCGCGCAATGGCTGATCGGACCCGATGGCGAGACCATCGCGAAGCGGCGCAAGCTGCGGCCGACCCACGCCGAGCGCACCGTCTATGGCGAGGGCGACGGCAGCGACCTTGCGGTGCATGACCGCCCCGGCATCGGCCGCCTCGGCGCGCTGTGCTGCTGGGAGCATCTGCAGCCGCTGTCGAAATACGCGATGTATGCCCAGAACGAGCAGGTGCATGTCGCGGCCTGGCCGAGCTTCTCGCTGTACGATTCGTTCGCGCCGGCGCTCGGCTGGGAGGTCAACAACGCGGCCTCGCGGGTCTACGCCGTTGAAGGCTCGTGCTTCGTGCTGGCGCCCTGCGCCACGGTCTCGCAGGCGATGGTCGACGAGATGTGCGATCGCGAGGACAAGCACGCGCTGCTGCATGTCGGCGGCGGACACGCCGCGATCTACGGGCCCGACGGCAGTTCGATCGCCGAGAAGCTGCCGCCCGATCAGGAAGGGCTGCTGCTCGCCGATATCGATCTCGGCGCGATCGGGATCGCCAAGAACGCCGCCGATCCGGCCGGGCACTATTCGCGGCCCGACGTCACGCGCCTGCTGCTGAACAAGAAGCCCTCGAAGCGCGTCGAGCATTTCGCGCTGCCGCTCGACAGCTTCGAGGAGATCGACGCGGCCGCGAGCTGAATGCATCAGGGCAACATCCAACCGGAGGTGACTGCCATGGAATCCGCGATTCCTCCTCATTTGCAGACAGCGCGCTCCCGTCATCGTCGTGTGCCTGACGACTATGCGCCGCCATATCCGTCCTTCGTCGCGCGCCACAAGCCCGCGGTCGCCAACGTGATCATGGCCTATTTCGGCGTGCAGTTTCGCGGCGAGCCGAGTGCCGCCGCGACCGCGGCGCTGGCGCAGATCGCAAAACGCTTTGCCGACGAGAACGGCCCGACCCATTGGGACCGCGCGCAATATGTCGACCAGGCCGGCTTCACCAATGTCGTCTCGGTCGCCTATTGGGACGATGCCGGGCGCTTCGACGCCTGGTTCGGCGGTGCGCGCGAGGCCTGGACCGGCGGCAGCGCCAGCGATGGCGTCGGCCGCTTCATCGAGGTGCTGCGGCCGCATGTTGCGCGCTACGAGACGCTGTTCTCCTCGCTCGGGCGCCCGGAGGGCGTCGCGGTGCTTGCCGACGGCATGAGCGGCGAGGTCCAGGAGCACGCCTATTGGGGCGGCATGCGAGACCGCATCCCGCTGTCGCAGACCGATGCGATGATGCCCGGCGGCGAGCCGCGCATCATCCGCGACGGCGCACGCATCCGCGTGGTCGCGCATGACAATCTCTGCCTGATCCGCTCCGGACAGGACTGGAGCGATACCGAGGCATCCGAACGCAAGATGTATCTCGACGATGTCGAGCCGGTGCTGCGCGAGGGCATGGATTTCCTGCGCGACGACGGCGTGCCGATCGGCTGCTACGCCAACCGCTACATGCGCGTCGTCGATGCGGACGGAAGGCTTACGGAAAAATCCTACGGCCAGAGCTGGTGGAAGAGTCTCGCGGCGCTTGAGCGCTGGGCGGAATCGCATCCGACCCATGTCAGGATCTTCGGTGCGGCGATGAAGTATCTGTCGACGCTCGGGCCGGCCGCGAAGCTCAGGCTGTATCACGAGGTGACCGTCGCCGCCGCCGACGAGCAGTTCTTCGAATATCTCGGCTGCCACGAACGGACCGGCATGCTGAATGCGGTGCAGCTCGCGGCGGCGCAGTCCGCTTGACGTTCGACTTGCTGGGATCGCCCGAGCGGTCGCCGCGTCGGAAGTGCATTCCCTCTCCCGCTTGCGGGGGAGGGCCAGGGTGGGGGCTCTCTCCGCGAGTCGCATCGCGGAGAGAGCCCCCACCCGGATCGCATCTGGCGATGCGATCCGACCTCCCCCGCAAGCGGGAGAGGTGCAGCGAGTCTGCCGCGGGGCCGATCCACACTACCGTGCCTAAGGTCGGAGGCGGCCGCCACGCGCGGTGATCGCCTGCGCCAGTTCGACCGCCGGGCCGCGCTTGGTCCGCCGTGCGGTGCGGACCACGAACTCGACGCTGCCGAGCGGCGGCAGGCCTGACACCGGCATCGCTTCGAGACCATCCGGGATGAGGCCCTGCGCCTGAGGGGTGATGCCGAGGCCGGCGAGCGCCGCGGCACGCAGGCCGCTGAGGCTGCCGCTGGAGCAGACGATCCGCCACGGCCGTCCGAACCGTTCCATCGCCTCCAGCACGACGCTGCGGCTGACGCTCGGCGGCGCGTAGAGGATCAGGGGCAAAGGCTGCTCGGGATCGAGCCGCATGCCCGGCGCGCCGGTCCACACCAGCCGGTCCTGCCACACCAGCTGCCCCGGCGCGTCGCCGGGCCGTCGCTTGCCGAGCACGAGGTCGAGCTCGCCGGCATCGAGCTGCTGGTACAGCACGGCGCTGAGCCCGATCGTCAGCTCGAGATCGACCTGCGGGTGGCGACGGACGAAGTCGCGCAGCAGATCGGGCAGGCGGGAGCTCGCAAAATCCTCCGCGGCGCCGAACCGGACTTTTCCGCGCACCTGCGAGCCTGCGAAGTAGTCCCGGGCGCGCGCATTGGCGTCGAGGATCGGACGCGCAAAGCCGGTCATCGCCTCGCCGTCGGCGGTGAGCACCACCGAATGGGTGTCGCGCACGAACAGGCGGCGGCCGGCGGCGGCCTCGAGCTTGCGGATGTGCTGGCTCACCGTCGACTGCTTCAGGCCGAGGCGGCGGCCGGCCTCGGTGAAGTTCTGGGTCTGCACCACGGTGAGGAAGGTTTCGAGCTGGGTCGGGTCGAGCATGCGGTGATCCGTCATTACGTTACGTAATGATAGTAACATCGGTAAGCGCAATTCACAATCAGCCTCGCGGGGAGCACCTTTCAGCCAAGGAAAGGAACCTGCCATGACCATCAGCCGTCTCCGATCATTCGTGCCTGTCGACCCCTACATCGCCGCCATCGTCGGCATGGTCGGCCTCGCCACGCTGCTGCCGCTGCACGGGCAGGGCACCGTGATCGGCGGTTACGCCACTGACGCTGCGATCGCGCTGCTGTTCTTCCTGCACGGTGCTCGCCTCTCGACGACCGAGGCGCTGGTCGGCGCCCGGCACTGGAAGCTGCATCTCGTGATCTTCCTGTCGACCTTTGCCCTGTTCCCGCTGCTCGGGCTCGCGGCCCATGCGCTGGCGCCGCATCTGCTGACGCCGGCGCTGTGGGCGGGCGTGATCCTGATCTGCATCCTGCCGTCGACGGTGCAGTCCTCGGTTGCCTTCACCTCGATCGCGCACGGCAATGTGTCGGCGGCGCTGTGCTCGGCGACCGCCTCCAATCTGCTCGGCATCGTCGCGACACCGCTGCTGGCGGGCGTGCTGCTCTCGAGCCATGGCGGGTTCTCCGGCAATGCAGCGCTCGACATCGTCGTGCAGCTGTTGCTGCCGTTCGTTGCGGGGCAATTGTCGCGGCCGCTGATCGGCGGCTTCGTCGCCAGGCACCATGCGGTACTCGGCCTGGTCGATCGCGGCTCGATCCTCTTGATCGTCTACACCGCGTTCAGCGATGGCGTCAGCCACGGCATCTGGCATCAGGTCAATGCGACGCAGATGGCGATCGTGCTCGGCCTCGATGCGGCGCTGCTGGCGATCGTGCTGTTGATCACCGGTTTCGGCAGCAAGCTGCTCGGCTTCTCGCGCGCCGACCGCATCGCGATCATGTTCTGCGGATCGAAGAAGTCGCTGGCGAGCGGGTTGCCGATGGCGAGCGTGCTGCTCGCTGGGCAGTCGGTCGGCCTGATCGTGCTGCCGCTGATGCTGTTTCACCAGATCCAGCTGATGACCTGCGCCGCGCTCGCGCGCCGTTATGCGGGCAGCGAGCAAGAGACGTCACGTGATGCGATCCCGGCGCACGCGTAGACATTCCGCCTCCGCTCGTCGTCCCCCGGCTTGCCGCCTTCGCTAAAGCTTCGGCGCGCCAAGAAATCGCGGCCTCGTCGAAGCCTTGGCGTAGACGGGACCGGGGGACCCAGTACGCCGCGGCTTCTCCGTGACTGACCGGTGTCTCTGGAATACTGGGCGCCCGGTCGAGCCGGGCGATGACACCGTTAGTTTGGCGAGCGAGGACGCAAACGCCCGACGCTACGCGACGCGCAGGCCCTTTGCGATTTCCTTCTGTGCATCGAATTCGCGGCGCAGGCGGGCCAGCTCCTCGGCGCTTAGCGCCTCGGCGTTGCTGTAATCGCGCTTCCAGGACGCATCCTCGCTCCAGCGCAGCGGTGACTGCACAGTGGTCTGTGGACCGGGCGCGGACTCCAGCACGCGCAGGGCGAGCTCCAGCGTGAGGGCCTGCGAGGCGACATCATGTGGCTTGCCGGCGGAGTTGCCGAGCGGGAAGTCGGAGAACAGGAAGCGCGGCACCGCGGCGTGCTCGACGATATCCTTGGCGCAGCCCATCACGACGGTCGGGATGCCGTTGGCTTCGAGATGCCGCGCGACCAGGCTGACGGTCTGGTGGCAGACCGGGCAATTCGGCACCAGCACTGCGGCGTCGACCTTGTCGTCGCGGCAGCGCTTGAGGATCTCGGGAGCGTCGGTCTCGATGGTGACGCGGTGGCTGCGGTTGGTCGGCGCGCCGAAGAAGCGCGGCGCGACTTCGCCGATCGTGCCTTCCGCGGCGAGGCGCTTGAGCTGCGCCAGCGGGAACCAGGTGCCGCTGTCGGTCGCCGTGGTGTGGATGCGGTCATAGGCGATGTGCGAGATCCGCAGATCGTGCTGCTGCGACGTGTCGCCGTCATAGACCGAATAGAATTTTGCCCCGCCATTGTATTTCGCACCGGGTCCCTGGTCGCCCCTGGCGGGATCGAACGGGGCTGCCGTCGTGATGATGGCGACGCGGGACCGGTTCAGCGGTTTCGTCAGCGGCTGGAACGGGGCCGAGGTGTAATGGGCCCAGCGGTAGGGGGTGGTGTAGCCGATCGCCGCGTAATAATCGCGGGTCCGCTTCATGTAGCCGATCGGGGCGTCGTCGTCGGGGGCAAAGCCGAGTTGGTCGTCCGTAGCTGCGGCCATTTTGCGCTCCCTTTTGCGCGCCATCATTTCAGTCCATAGCTAGACCACGAGCTTGCGGTGTCAAGCCGCGCCAGCGCGGGAACAGATTTGCCATGCGAACAGGTCTTTGCACCGCATTGGTCCTGCTTGTGATGCTGGTGCCGACGCTCGGCGCCGGCGCGGAGGACACGCCCGCCGCGGCCCCGGCGACGCCGCCAGCCGCCGAGCCGCCCGCGACTCCGTCTGCCGACAAACCTGCCGCGCCCGCTGAGAAACCAGCGGCCGCGCCTGCGACGGCCCCGGATACACAGGCCGAGAAACCTGCTGCGCCTCCAGCGAACACCCCCGCAGCGCCTGCCGACAAGCCAGTTGCGGCACCGGGCGACACGTCCGAGAAACCTGCGGCCACAGCCGACAAGCCCGCGGACGACGCGCGCGAGAGCGACACCCGCGAGGCGATGTGCCTGATGATCGAGTCGGCGGCGCGGGCCAACGATCTGCCGCTCGAATTCTTCGCGCGCGTGATCTGGCAGGAGAGCCGCTTCCAGGCCGACGCGGTCGGTCCAATCACCCGCAGCGGCCAGCGCGCGCAGGGCATCGCGCAGTTCATGCCCGGCACCGCCAACGAGCGCGGGCTCCTTGACCCCTTCAATCCTGTCCAGGCGCTGCCGAAGTCGGCGGAATTCCTCAGCGAGCTGCGCAACCAGTTCGGCAATCTCGGCCTCGCGGCCGCCGCCTACAATGCCGGTCCGCGCCGGGTGCAGGACTGGCTTGCCGGCACCGGCTACATGCCGCAGGAGACGCGCAATTACGTCTCCGCGATCACCGGCTCCAGCGTCGACGACTGGGCCGCTGCCGCCCGCAACAACGGCAAGATGCCGGAACGTCCGCCGGCCAGGAGCTGCCGCGAGCTGATGGCGCTGTTGAAGCGCGCGCCCAACCCGTTCGTGGCCGGGCTCGAGCAGCACATCACGCTGTCGGCGGCCAAGGTATGGGGCGTGCAACTCGCCGCCGGCTTCAGCCGCGACAAGGCGCTCGCGATGTACGCCCGCGCGATGAAGCGGCTGTCCAACGTGATCGGCGATCAGGATCCGAGCCTGCTCGGCTCGCGGCTGCGCAGCCGCGGCAGCGCGACGTTCTACCAGGTTCGGATCGGCGCCGACACGCGCCCCGAAGCCGACGGCCTGTGCAACCGCATCCGCAAAGCGGGCGGGGCATGCTTCGTTCTGAAGAACCGGGCGTGATCTCTCCGCGTCATTGCGAGCGAAGCGAAGCAATCCATCTCTCCATGCGCGGATAGATGGATTGCTTCGTCGCTTCGCTCCTCGCAATGACGAGCGGGGGTTTATCGCCACTGCATACCGGCCCTGTGCGTCACTTGCTTGACCCATTGAGCACCGCGCCCTAGGTGGTGTGGACAGTTACCGCATCCATAGGACGATAGCAGCAAGAGTGACGACGGCGAGGTAATTTCTAG